>NZ_MUFH01000104.1:0-11535 GCF_001996115.1 Salinivibrio sp. MA427 | reverse complement strand
AGCTTATATATCTCTTAGCATAAAGAAACTTTACGATAACAATGGAGCTCATTATGGCAACGACCCCTCGCACGGTAACGTCTCCGAAACAATTCATCATTGGTACAGGCTTACTCRCACAATTGCCGGAAAGCGTTCAAGACTTTGGTTCTAACGCGTATATTATTTGTGATGAGTTCTTTCTCGATCAAGTTAGCCAAACCTCACTGCCTGCCATTGAGCGCGCAGAGGGCTTGGCGGCCCATGTCGAGAAATTTCAGTACGAATGTACCCAGCAAGAAATTGACCGTAACCTCGGTATCGCTGAACAGCAAAAAGCCAATGTGATCGTCGGTATTGGTGGAGGTAAAACCCTCGATTGCGCCAAAGCCGTCGCGTACGAGCGAAAAGTACCGGTTATTTTATATCCCACTATCGCCTCAACCGATGCTCCTTGCACCGCCTTGTCAGTGATCTACAAACCTGACGGTGAGTTTGACCGCTACTTATTCTTGCCACAAAACCCAGATGCGGTGATTGCCGATACGGGTATTATTGCCAATGCGCCAGCACGCTTCTTTTCGGCGGGTGTAGGCGATGCGTTGGCTACCTATTTTGAAGCACGCGCCTGTTATCGTGCCGACGGCGTTAACTTGGTCCAAAAGCGCCCCTCTCGCACTGGTCTTGGCCTCGCTCAGCTTTGCTATGAGTTACTCAGCGAAAACATTGATGCCGCCATGGACGCACTAGCCAGTAAAGTAAGCACGCCAGCACTTGAGCAAATGATCGAAGCAACAATTTATCTAAGTGGTGTGGGCGCAGAAGCTGGCGGTCTCGCCGCCGCGCACGCCGTAAATAATGGGATGACCGCCGTGGCTGATTTGCACCATGCCCAGCACGGTGAAAAAGTCGTCTTTGGGTTGTTGACGCAATTGGTACTGGAAAACGCCCCTAAAGATGAAATTGATAATGTGGTTAGAATTATCAAAACAGCGGGTTTGCCACTCACGCTAGAGCAAATGGGACTAAAAACCTTTATTGAAGAAGAGTGGCGTGAAGTTGCGCGTATCGCTTGTGCAGAAGGTGACACCATGGGCAATATGCCAATGACGGTCAGCGAAGAGGATGTCTATCACGCCATGTTAGCCGCGAATAATATGGCAAAACGTTACTCAGCGGCCTAAACCTATCAGTCAACTGACTCACCAAGCGTCCGTTTATCGGGCGCTTTTTTAATGGCGCGCTACGACGAACAAGCGCGAACTGTTAAGCCAGATGAAAATCAATCACAAACAACGGGGGACGCGCTGGGTAGATTTGCAAAATCAGCGCCTTCAGCTCAGTAAGCGACATCCCCTCTTGTTCAGCATGACGGGCATTAATGTCCTCGAACGCTAGCGGAGCAACGCTGTCGATCACAATGTCACATACATAATGATCAGTTTCTAGCTGATGTACCGCGACGCGCGAACCGGGTTGATAGTGACTTTCAGATTCATCGCGAATGGTGATGGTTTTAACACCGGCGGCCACCATGGGCGTCAAGGTGGAGAAAAAGGTGATTTTGGTCGGGGCAGTCATGTTGCTTTCTTCCAAAACTGTATTGGTCTATGGCGTGATACGATTAAAAACGCCCGCGAGCACTTGCACGCGGGCGTTTCATGCCTTGCGACGTTACGCCATCATCGGCACCAATACAAGGGTACCAATAATCACGGTAATTAACCCGCAGAGGACCGGCACCGAGGTGCGCTTAACTACCTCAAACGGGCTGAGTTTTGCCATCCCAGATGTCGCCACAATCACTCCAGACACCGGCGATATGGTTCGGCCTAAGTTAGAGGCTTGCAGCATAGGGATAATCAAAAATGCCGGATTGAGACCCATTTTCGCTGCCAAAGACGGTGCTAATTCAACAAACGCATAGAAAGGTGCATTTCCAGAGCCAGTGGCAACAGCGGCTGCGACGGTAAGTAGAGTAAGCAGCATCATCAATGCAATACCGCCTGCCCCAGCGCTTTCTGCTAAGCCGAGTAAGTTGTCAATCGCACCAATTGACATAAGGCCTTGTGCAAATACCCCTGCAGCGACTAACAGCATCACCACGCCTTTAAAGGCATCCGCCATCCCTTCATAACACGCATCCAGATCTTCTAACGTTTTGCGACCATTAAAACGTTTGGTGGCGAAGTCGACGAGCGCACCTAAAAAGATAGAGAGCACCACAATGGTGTAGATATCTAGATAGAGGCCCGGAATGGTTTCACCGTTAAATAAAAACACCCCAATGATAGGCAGAAAAGGTAAGGCGGCGTAATAACCTGGCGCGTGAGTTTCTATCTCGGAGACGTCCACACGCTCCATCGGCGTGTTTTCTTTGTTATCCAGGTATTTATTCCAAAAGTACGCCGCGGCGGCCATCACAATAATCGCACAAATAGAGACCGGCAATACGGTTTCGACCGCAAACACGTGGAGCGGTAAGCCTGCTTTTTCCGCTGCAATCACCACATCTCCCGAGGTGGGTGAAAGTATAATCGCTGCAGGAGACGCGCACACTGCAGTCGCGGCGGGACGAGAAATGCCCATCGCAGTCATCATCGGGAATAAGGTAGCCATTAAAAGCACACCTAAGCCAGTTGCAGAGCTGACCGCCAGTGACATCAAACAAGCGACAATGTAGGCTGCAACCAACAACACATAGGGCGACTTGATCACCGACAACGGCTTAGAGAACTGCTTCACCACCACGTTGTTGGCACCAATATGCGACATATAGGCCGCAAAACCACACAACAACATGATTTGCATCCCGAGGCCGCCACCACGGTATTGCAGCATGTATTTCACATATTCCAGCGAATCAGTAAAAAGATTGCCCGTCGACGTTAATTTAGCCGGCAGAACACTGTGCCCTAATATCCCTGTGATGATCAGTAATATAATCCCTGCGGTCAGCAAAGTGCTTGCAGGACGATAACCTTTGACAATAAAGTAACCCACAGCCACGGTTACAACTAGCCCAATGAGAAGTTCTAGCATAATTCACTCCGCCAGATGGTAAAGATAAAAGAATTGGATGGAATTTACTCAGCTCACTGTACTAAAACCCTGCCTGTAGCACGACAACAACCAAGCCCTGACTTGATTTAAGACAAATAAAAAGCCGCCTATCAATGAAAGGCGGCTTGGTGATCACAATTTGTAACGATTAAATCATTGCTTAGCGACCAGATCAAAACGATCAGCGTTCATCACCTTCACCCACGCTGCAACAAAATCGTGCACAAACTTGGTTTGGTTATCATCTTGCGCGTAGAACTCTGCATAGGCGCGTAAAATGGCGTTAGAGCCAAACACTAAGTCGACGCGGCTCGCCGTCCACTTCACTGCCCCCGAATTACGCTCAATGATCTCATAGCGGTTACGGCCGACAGGTTTCCACTGATACGCCATGTCCGTCAGGTTGACGAAAAAGTCATGACTCAGCTCACCGACCCGATCGGTAAATACGCCTTCCGGGGCACTACCATAGTTGGTGCCAAGCACACGCATACCACCCAGTAGTACTGTCATTTCAGGTGCGGTGAGTCCCATCAATTGGGCGCGATCAAGCAAGAGCTCTTCGGGCTGAACGTTGTAATCTTTTTTCAGCCAATTACGGAACCCATCTGCGACCGGCTCTAGTACTTCAAATGAATCCACATCAGTGTGCTCAAGCGTGGCATCACCACGGCCCGGCGCAAACGGTACGTCGACGACCACACCAGCCGCTTTTGCTGCTTCTTCAATGCCTTGGTTTCCTGCCAGCACGATGGTGTCAGCGAGACTAATCTGGTGTTTCTGAGCAATATTACTCAGCACGTTGACTACCTTCGCCAGACGCTCAGGCTCGTTCCCCTGCCAGTCTTTTTGCGGTGCTAGGCGAATCCGCGCGCCGTTCGCCCCACCCCGCTTATCGGATTGGCGATAAGTCCGTGCGCTATCCCATGCGGTGGTCACTTTCTCTGCCAACGTCAGGTCACTATTGGCAATATCTGCTTTTACCGCTGCCACGTCATAATCGGTACGTCCTGCAGGCACGGGATCTTGCCAAATCAAATCCTCACTCGGCACATCTGGGCCGATGTAACGTGACTTGGTGCCACTGGTGACCGTATCGCGACCAATGCCACGCGCTTGGTGGTTGTTCCAGCCTAAGCCTTGCTCATCAACGTCGGCCGCTTCAGGCTCAGGTCCTAATACGCTCGCATCGCCATTGCCGTGACATTTACCCACGGTATGGCCACCGGCAGTTAGCGCGACGGTTTCTTCATCGTTCATCGCCATGCGCTCAAACGTGACACGCATATCATGGGCAGTTTTGAGCGGATCCGGGTTGCCATCTACCCCTTCAGGGTTAACATAAATCAGCCCCATCATCACCGCGGCAAGTGGATTTTCGAGATCGCGTGCGCCAGAGTAACGGCTGTTCTCTGCATCACTTGGGGCCAACCATTCTTTTTCTGCGCCCCAATAAGTATCCTTCTCTGGATGCCAAATGTCTTCACGCCCAAACGCAAACCCATAGGTTTTTAGCCCCATCGATTCATACGCCAGCGTGCCCGCGAGCAAGATCAAATCTGCCCAACTAATTTTGTTGCCGTATTTTTTCTTAATCGGCCATAGAAGGCGACGGGCCTTATCGAGGTTGGCGTTATCCGGCCATGAGTTCAAAGGTGCAAAACGCTGGTTACCTGTTGCGCCGCCACCGCGACCGTCAGCAATGCGATAGCTCCCTGCCGAGTGCCATGCCATGCGGATCATCAATCCGCCGTAATGTCCCCAATCTGCAGGCCACCAAGACTGACTGTCGGTAAGTAGCGACTTAACGTCATTTTTAAGTGCGTCAATATCGAGTGTTTTTAGGGCTGACGGGTAATCAAAATCGTTATCAAACGGCGTTGATTTTGTGTCGTGCTGATGAAGAATGTCGAGGTTAAGTGCATTGGGCCACCAGGTTTTGTGTGCCATCTCTTCCGATGTTGCGCCACCATGCATCACGGGGCATTGACCGCCCGACGTTGAGCGTTGCTGAGACATTGCTTTCTCCTTATGTTTTATCCATCAGTGCGAACGCTAAAACACCTGACTAGGCCGCACTGACGCTATCATTAGTTATTGCTAACTAAACATGAGTAACGTTAATAGACAATCACACAAAGCGCTAATCTGTTATGCCAATAATGTTAATAGCCAATAACTTATGAGCTGATGAGAGACGCGCTAACTCACATTCACCATGCCCATTCGCGATTTTGAAGCACCACACGATAACCATCCAGATCTTCAAAGGTGCAGCCGTCTTTATCCCAATAACTGTTATAACTCGAAACCGGTGTAAATCCGGCCGCTTCGATTTTTTTGCACGCCGCTTGCCATGCCGAGTGATCCGGCAAATAAAAAACCAATAAATTCTCTTGTGAGGGGGCTGGTCCAACATGGGTGCCGCGGTGGTGGGTAAACTCAAGGTGATAATTGTGATGCGGATGACCGATAATGGCACCATCAAAGTCATTGTGGCCAGAGAAGGTCCCGAGCAACTCAAAACCTAATCCTTCACAATACATATTCGTAATATCGGCTAAGTTATCAGTTGGCCGCGCAACCCGCATCACGGTATGTTTATCAATCATTATGTTGGCTCCTTTGGCTTAAAACGCCCGACTACTTGGCCAGGCGTTGCAAACAGATGCGGCGCATGTTGATGATGCATGTCACCAATTTGTACATTCAGGCAAAATTTACATCCAAGCCCTCAACCGAGGTACGCCCCACCTGCATCCTTGTCCTTCGTATCCTTTTGCGTGTTAGGCGATAAAAATCTGCCCCAACACGTAACCGAACGCACAGGCGCTCACCACACCAATTAAACCAACCGCCATGAATGAATGGTTGAAGTACCATTTACCGATTTTGGTGGTGCCAGATGCATCGAAATTCACGGTCGCAATATCAGAAGGATAGTTGGGGATAAAGAAGTACCCATACACCGCCGGCATAATACCGATAAGCAGTGCAGGGTCGAGCCCTAACCCAAGACCTACCGGCAACATCATCCGTGCGGTGGCAGCTTGTGAATTAACAACTACTGACACGATAAACAAGGCCAGAGCAAAAGACCATGGATACTGAGTGACCATATCCACAATTCCAGACTTAAACTGCGGCATCGCGTATTGGAAGTAAGTATCTGACATCCAGGCAATCCCAAAAATGGCAATGGCCGCTACCATCCCAGATTTAAACACCACGCCATTGGGCACATTGCGCGGATCGGTTTGTGTCGCCAGTAGGATGATGCCGCCAAAGCAGAGCATCATCATTTGAATGACGACTGACATGCTGATGGCCTTACTCTCCCCTGCCACTGTGCGAATTTCTGGCCACATAGCGATAATCACAATGGTAACGATGGCACTAATGAACAATAACACCGCATTGCGCGCGGAACGGGGTAATACCTCATCTAACGAGGTCGCGGTGGTATTTTCGATACGCTCACGCCATTTCGGGTCTTGTAAGCGCGCTTGGTAATCCGGATCG
Source organism: Salinivibrio sp. MA427 (assembly GCF_001996115.1). Lineage (NCBI taxonomy): Bacteria > Pseudomonadati > Pseudomonadota > Gammaproteobacteria > Vibrionales > Vibrionaceae > Salinivibrio > Salinivibrio sp. MA427. Next base: position 4,971 of record NZ_MUFH01000104.1, on the reverse strand, counting down.
TCATCCAGCTCTTTGCCGCGGCGCAAGCTGTACAGAGACATCAGCAAGGTACCAAACAAGGTGGCGGGTACGGTGACCAACAAAATCGAGACTAACGTAATGTCATGTTGAATATCGGCAAGCTGGGCAAGGTAATACACCACCGCAGCGGAGATAGGTGACGCCGTAATCGCGATTTGAGAAGCAACCGACGCTGCGGCCATGGGGCGCTCCGCTTCACCTCTCTACCCGATTACGCAGGCTGTTTTTGTTATCGCGTTTAATCTAAAACTTGTGTCATGCCCGCCAAATGGTGCCAATAGCCATTGCAATCGTGGTTGAGCGGTTGCGGCTGGGTGCCTGCTTGGTTAGCACGGAATTTGTCTACCCATTGCAAGGTGTCAAGCGACAGTGGGCTTAATCGCACCACGTCCACCAGCCCTTGCATCGACGGTAAATCGTTAACGAGATTGGCGCATTGCCCGGACTGGGTTTGAATGCCATTCAGCACAAATACCGCTTGACCCTCTTGGGATTCCGTTAACCGTCCATTGGGGTATTTTAGGCAGCACAGCTCGCAGTCATCTTTGGCACGGTTTTCTGAGCGCGCGGTAAAACAGCGTGCCGAATAAGCCAGTGGTAAGTAACCATAGCCAGTCACCTCTACCTCAAACTGGTCGCGAATACCCAGTGCATCACAGCCGTTCAACATATTCACCAACCAATCGCGCGAAAGCTCCACCGGCATCACCCAGCGTGTCATGCCTAAGTCGACAAATTGCTTTAATGTTTGCGGGTTATAGCAGTTGATAGCGGCTCCCACCACAAAGGGCTGCCGACGCTCGCTTAAAAATTGCACCGCGCTCAGGTCATTCGCTTCAATGCGAATATCATCATTATCACAGTAGCGTTTTAGCATGGTCAGCTCTGAGGGCGCTTCAATCAGCGCCATGGTCGAGAGCACCACTTGTTTACCAGACTCAGCCAGCTCACGCGCGAGCCCGATCCAGTCTTTGGTTTTCAGCTCTCGCCGCTTAGCACAGACGGTTTCGCCGAGATAAATCACATCGGCTTGGCTGTCTGCCGCCGCTTGATAAAAGGCTTCAACCTCAGCCTTGGGCCAGTAATACAGAATTGGCCCGAGAGAAAATTGCATCATAATTCCTTATTGCCACTTGCGATGGTAAGCACCCAAACTGGTTTGCACCCCTTCAGAAAGGCTATCGAGCGAATGCGCCCAATCCGGTGCAATATCAAACGCCTCGGGGTTTGCGACACAGCGATCAATCGCTTGACGCCATACCCGTGCAACTTGCTCCACATATGCAGGGCTGCGCTGACGACCTTCGATTTTGACCGATTTGATCCCGGCGCGATAAAGCTCAGGCAGGACACTTAAGGTGTTCAAACTGGTGGGCTCTTCCAGTGCGTGATAGCGGTTGCCGTCGACACAGAAACGACCTTTGCAGAGGGTGGGATACCCCGCTTTTTCGTCGGCTTGATACCGATCAATCAAGACACCATTTAAGCGCGACTCCAGCCCTTGCTCAGTATCTTGCCAGCGCACGAATGCCGCCGGTGAGCAAGCGCCCACGGTATTGGGCGACTGGCCGGTAAGGTAAGACGATAAATAGCAGCGCCCTTCGGCCATAATGCACAGGCTGCCGAAGGCAAATACCTCTAAGTCAACATCGGTATCGCGTGCTAGTTGTTTAACCTGATGAATAGACAGCACCCGCGGCAATACCACTCGCTTAACGCCATATTGCTGCTGATAGAAACGGATCGCCCCAGCGTTAGTGGCGGATGCTTGAACAGAAAGGTGTATATCCAAATCGGGATAGGTGTTGGCGGCGTAATCTAAACAGGCCATATCAGCAAGGATCAGTGCATCAGCGCCATTTCCGGCGGCGCTATCAATCGCATATTGCCAGCGGCGCCAACCATCGGGGTGAGCAAAGGTGTTAATGGCAACGTGCAAGTCTTTGCCGTGGTCATGCACATACTGACTGGCACGCTGCAATTTGCTGTCGGTGAAGTTCAGCCCAGCAAAATGGCGCGCATTGGTATCATCTTTTAAGCCGACATACACCGCATCGGCGCCATGCTCGATCGCTTTTTTAACCGCCGGAATATTGCCCGCCGGACAAAGGAGCTCCATAACATTGCATTCCATTTTATGATTGTCCGGCTAAGATAAGGGCGTTGCCAGTGTGGGGGGTTGATATGTATCAAGCTCACTTCCCCATGAGGATAAAAATCGCGATAAATGACGCTGTTGCCACAAAAATCCTCCTCATTTTTGACTCGGATCCAATGGCAGCGCCTCCTACCTCGCTACTCTAGTGGCACTCAACCATTGGCACCAAAGGAAAGCCAAATGCTCGTTAACCCAATCACACAACAACCCCTTGCTCTGCCACTGCCTCAGCCCAATCTGATTACACCAGGCCTAAAAGCGATCACTCAGTTACCACAAGGGCTACAGGCCCAGGTGTTGACTAAATTGATGAATACCGCTTTTACCGTGCCGCTGGCGGAGGAAGAGTTCGACTTTCTTGCTGGCCGTACCATTCGCATTGGTTTGCGCGATCTCAACGCCAATTGGTTCGTGTCACTGAACGAAAGCAACCAATTATTAGTGGGTTTATCGGGGGAAGAAGACGCCAGTATCGAGGGAGATTGGTTAGCGTTTTTAAAAATGGCTACTCACTATTGCGATCCGGATACGCTGTTTTTCCAGCGTCAACTCAGTATCAGTGGTGATACCGAACTTGGGCTGCATGTGAAAAACCTGCTTGATAGCCTCGAAATCGACACCCTACCCAAGCCGCTGGCACGCTCACTGACGTTAAGCCATCACTACCTCACTAAACTCGCGTTGTAGTGACTTGGCTATTCGGACGGGTGCACGACAGGCTGTTGATAACGGTGCGATAGATATACCGCCTAGATGGCATAAAGAGGCGGCTAATTGCCGCCATATGTATTGCAGTCAAACTGTCATCGTTCGGGTGCGATACCACTTTACCGTGACAGGTGCGAGCTCTTTTAACGCGTTACGCACCATGATGAACGGCACTTTGATAAAGTAGAACGACATCAATACCATCATCATAGGGTCCGCATAAACCGCATAATCCGACCAAGGTGAATGCGCCACTAACCAAGCACCTAAAAAGCCTAAGGTGACTGCGAGACTTAATAAGGTGTCCATTTGCCACTGGCGCGATTCCGCCTCCACCAACTGGCTTTGCCCTGCTTGATTTTTACGCGCAATCATCCACCATCCGTAACCGCAACCCACCACGTTGACGATACCAAATAACACCGCCAATGACGGATTAACCGCACGTCCGCCCTCGACCAAGGATGATACCGCTTCGTAAAGGGAATAACTCACCAACAGCATAATCACGGCACCTTTAATGGCGACAACAAGCGGAGTGAGCAGCGCACGTGTGATCGGCCTTGCATAGCGCGAGTGGATATACCATGACGCGCCCAGTGACAACAAAGTTAACACTAGGCTAATCAACGAGTAGATACCGTCGAACATAATCACTAAAGAGCCAGCAAACCACCCTACGGCCAGGCCGGTGATGGCAAACCCTAATGCTAAAAGGGCTGAAAACACTAAGACTGACTTTTCATTGATCACGTTTTGAGGAGACATAAAACACCAAAAGTAGAAAACACGCACACATTCTTGGTGCTACTGCGCCGCTTTACAAATGCGAACTTGCAGGCGTTTTCACCATCCCGTTAGGTGGAAAATGAAACGCATTTAATTTCAATAATTTATAACACAAATCAGCTGTCAGCATTTCTGACACTCAGTGTCCCAAACACATTTTAGTTATGAGATAGCGCAAAATCGCATTTTGCTCTTATATAACTATTGCGCATACTAAACGCACATTTATATTCTTTATGGACTAAGAAGATGAGGAAAGGTATTTTGCTTGCTGCCATTATCTTGCAGCTTTTTCTCGCAGTGACCAGCACGGGATGGTGGCAGTTTGCTGCGGCACTCAGTGCTTTTTTATTGGTCGCGGTACTCCGTTTGCCTCAGGACACACCGCACGAGTGATCCTGAAGCAAAACCGGACAACTAAGCAGCAAAGAGCAGCCAAGCAAGCGACGAGCAAGAGATAATCACCCATAGCGCAATGCCAAAAAACAGGGGCTTGGGGCCTGCGGCACGTAGCTGGGCGATAGAGATACTGCAGCCTATCAAGAACAAGCACACCACCAACACTTGCTTAGCCACCGCGAAAATCACATCGTAAATCGGTTGTGCTTGCACAAACACATCACTGATGCCGATAGCTAAGCAATAAAAGACAATAAAAAATGGAATAGTGATTTTTTTGGCGTGACTACGAAACATCAGTGCACTGACAAAGGCGACAGGCACAATCCATAATGCACGTGCAAGCTTGAGTGTCGTGGCGGTGGTTAATGCTTGCTCACCATAGGCAGACGCCGCCCCCACCACCGATGATGTATCGTGAATCGCGATCGCCGCCCAAGTCCCAAAGGTATGCTGATCAAGCCCTAACGCATGCCCAATCATCGGAAATACAAACAGCGCTAGCGAGTTCAGTACAAACACGGTGCCCAGCGCGAGGCCAATTTGTTCATCATCGGCATTGATGGCGGGCGAGACGGCCGCGATGGCACTGCCGCCACAAATAGCTGTTCCCGAGGCAATTAAATGACCCGTTTTTCGATCCAACCCGATCAGCTTGGCCAGTATCGTGCCAAACACCAGAGTGCCCGTAATGGTGGCAATAATCAGCCCTATCCCATCGCCGGTAACCGCCAACGCCTCTTGCAAAGGAATACCAAACCCCAGTCCAACGATAGAGTACGCGAGGAGCTTTTTAGTGATCTTAGTGAGCGGTAATCCGCTGGGTACCCCGCCCAAAGACGTAAGTAAAAAACCGAGTACTAAAGCGATGGGCGAAGTGACCCAGGGGGTTAAGC
>NZ_MUFH01000103.1:0-8162 GCF_001996115.1 Salinivibrio sp. MA427 | reverse complement strand
AGCATAAGCATATAAATCACTTGGTAAGCCATCTTTGCCTACCTTTTTCATGGCTTCGTCAGCGTAAAAATCTAGCAATTCAAAGTGACGATTAACGGTGGAAACTTGCTCTTCAGTTAATTTTGCTAACTCTGTACTTGCTGCTGTTGCTTCTTCAATAAGAGCCGACAGCTTACTTCTCTGTGCTTCAGTGGATGGCTCTTTGGTTAGTACAACTACAATTTCCCCTTGACGGACAGGATTGTTCAAATGTGTATTGTATTTCGTCAAAAGCTTTTGGGTGTCGTCACTTGTATCTGAGGAAAAAAGGTTTTGCCAATAGTCGTCGAGAGGCTGCGTTTTTTCTACTTGAGTGAAGCCAAGCTCAAATTCAGTTGCAACATCAGACACCTTTTTGATATTAACAACGGTCACCTCTTTTTGGACTAATCTTTTATGATTAATAGCAACTGTTGAAGTATCAACTAAACAGCGCTCTGTATAGTCATAGTAAGTGTTCAGAGGGTGATTAAATGGCTTAGGGCTCTCAGGTGGTAGCTCATAAATAGATTTCTTTTCAATGTTTTGTGGTTGCGAACCCTTCACAGTTAGCAAATCACCTACCGCCAATGCCATTGGTTCAGCGTCATACTGCGGATTCAACTCCAACAGCTGCTTAGCGGACAGGCCATATTGTGCGGCAATAGTAGGCCATGATTCACGTTGGCGTGTGGCCGGATCGGTTTTGACCGTGTGGGTTGTCGGCTGCTTTGACTCATCACGTTYATCGGTATCCTTTTCAGAAGAGGATTCATCTCGTTTGGCGATAGCTTGCTTCGGCGCAGCGAGTAATTCATTAATAGACAGTTTAATACCGTTTTCTTCCAGCCATTCGTCGTCCAGGTTATCAAGCGCGTCTTGCGTGATAGGCTCTTTGAGATAGACAAGATGTTGGTCTTCGACCTCTTTGCCGCCAATCTTCCAGTACACCAGAATGGCGCTTTGATAACGATTAAAACCTTGCGCCTGGTTGAGTCTGTCATGTTTAGAGCGCGTGGCGAAAAACTGCCATTTGCCATCACCCAGCAGCTTATACTCTTGCACTAAGCGCTTTTGGTGAAAATGGTAGTAATAGCCTTCGGTGGGTAGGCCCAGCCGCTCGCCGAGTTGAACGGAGGGGGTTACAGGAATAAAGGCTTCTTGGATGATACCTGAACCAATCGACTTGACCTGCACGGGCTCAGGCACGCTGATGCCCATTGAAGCCGATGCAATTTTAGCGATAAGCTTTTTGGGCTCGTTGAATGCGGTATAAGTGGTGTACTTAGTGCCGTGTTCAGTGGGCGCGGTTTGCCAATCATCCTTCACGCCTTCTTGTTGTGTTTTGGCTAATTGAAACTTGCACCCCACCGTTTTGCTAAATACCTTATCCGAGCTAGTAATCTCAAAACAGTACTCGTATTTAAGTGGCGGCGGCTCATTTGAGCGGTCAGGTTTTACCGGCTCAGGCACATAGGTGTCTTCAATATTTTCTGTTGTTGCCTGTGGACGACTACCTCCGCCAGWTCCACTGCCACCGCCCGCGGCCGCTCCAGATTGATTGGCTCTGGCCATAAGCGCTGAACGAATTTGTAGTGAGAGGGTCGTGTCAGTGTCTGGCGAGAGGGCCCAAACCTTATTCATATTATCATGCACCATCGCGGGCCGCATTGGGGTATCAGTCAACAGGGCAAATTCACCGCTATCAAGCTTTTCTTTAAATTGTGAAAAGCTCACCCCATCAGGCATTACATTACCAAGGTCTCGCTCATTAAGCGCCTCAATATCGCCCTCTACTTGCCCAAACTCATACGCCATGAGCTCGGTCAGTCTAACGAGTTTATATCCCACCGCATTGTCCGCCAGCCAAGAACCATGGCGATGTATTTTACTGAAAAGACCAGATTTTTGGATAGGTTTGTTGTCATCGTTAGGTTAGCACTGGCTGAAGTGTGAAGTGCGTGCAAGAACGGATAACAGGAGGGATCCCTCCGTGGAGGGCGTGGCGCCCGTTGGCATAGCGCATCATTGTTGACATCTTACCGGGGCTTGTGTCACCTACGCCAATGGCACCATCGATGTATAAATTTTATCATTGTATGCATTCCCACGCAGGAGCGTGGGAACGAGTAATCGTAGCAGATGGCACCATCGAATACGGAATACGGAATACGGAATACGGAAAGAGCATATCGTGCCAGCTCTGGTAGATAGAGTTCCTAGGGCCTAGGATCCTAGGAACTGCTTTCTGCTCTCTTCTGTACTCCGTAAGCGAAGCGCTCTGTATTCAAGATCCCGAATACCGATGACGGAATACAGAGTACAGAAAAAGCAATAGCCTCAGCGCGAGCATGATCTGCTTTATCTAGTCTCTAGCCTCTAGAAGCGAAGCGTCTCGTCTCTTTCCGTACTCCGTAAGCGAAGCGCTCTGTATTCAAGAGCAAAAAGCGCTTTTACCGATATCGGCCGCGGCGGGCGGCGTTGGCTTTGCCGGCCATGGCGATCAGGGTGTGGTTGGTGTGGGCATGGCAAATCGCCACGGCCAGGGCATCGGCGGCATCGGCTTGGGGGGTGGCGCTGAGTTTCAACATGTGGGTGACCATATGCTGCACTTGCTTTTTATCCGCGCTACCTTTGCCGACGACTGCTTGCTTGATAAGCCTTGCTGCGTATTCAGATACCGGTAGATCGGCATTCACCGCCGCAACGATGGCACTGCCCCGTGCTTGGCCCAATTTAAGCGCCGAATCGGCATTACGGGCCATAAAGACTTGTTCGATGGCAAAGTTGTCCGGCTGAAATTGGGTGATCACTTCGCTCACCCCTGCGTAGATATGCTTCAAGCGACCAGGTAAGTCGTCGGTTTCTGTCCGAATACACCCGCTACCGAGGTATTCAAGATGCCGCCCCTGTTGGCGGATCACCCCATAACCGGTGATCCGCGAACCTGGGTCAATCCCCAGTATAATGGTCATTTAGCTTAAACTCGCTGCCACTTCATCCGAGATATCCCCGTTATGATAGACCTCTTGCACATCGTCAAGGTCTTCTAACGTATCGATAAGACGCAGTAACTTCGGTGCGGTATCTGCATCTAACTCGGCTTTGGTCGATGGCACCTGGGTCACTTCGGCGCGTTCCGCTTCAAACCCGGCTTTATCGAGGGCATCTTTGACGGTACCAAAATCATTGGGGGTGGTGTAGACATCGATTGAGCCGTCATCATAGGTAACCACGTCTTCTGCCCCGCCTTCGAGTGCCGCTTCCATGACGTCATCTTCTTCCAGGCCAGACGCATAGGTCACAACGCCTTTTTTATCAAATAGGAAACTGACCGAGCCGTCAGTGCCTAGGTTACCGCCAGATTTGGAAAATGCGTGACGAACACCTGACACGGTACGATTGCGGTTGTCGGTCATGCATTCCACCATCACCGCGGTGCCCGCTGGGCCATACCCTTCGTAAATCACGGTTTCCATGTTGTCGTCGCCATCACCGCCAGCTCCGCGTGTGATCGCTCGGTTGATGGTGTCGCGTGTCATATTGTTAGATAGCGCTTTATCGACCGCCGCACGCAAGCGTGGATTGGTTTCTGCTTCGGGACCACCTTCTTTGGTGGCAACCACTAATTCTCGAATCAGTTTGGTGAAAATCTTACCGCGCTTCGCGTCTTGAGCGGCTTTACGGTGTTTAATATTCGACCACTTACTGTGACCTGCCATATCGATTCTCCGTTTTTTTGCGCTCCCCTCACGTGAAAGGAGTAATCAGAAAAAACGCGCCTTGGCTTTTCAGTCTGAGGCGCGTTGATGAAATGACGTTAAGGTAACGTTATTCGCTTTGTTCGTTTTGCTCGGCTGCCACGGTAATGCTGAGCGCTAGCTCTTCAAGCGCGGCGTCATTGGCAATACTTGGCGCATCCGTCATCAAGCACGCTGCGGCTGTGGTTTTCGGGAACGCAATGACGTCACGAATGTTCTCAGTGCCAGACAGCAGCATCACCAAACGGTCCATACCAAATGCCAAACCTGCGTGTGGTGGGGTGCCGTATTTTAGCGCGTCGAGCAAGAAACCGAACTTCTTGCGCTGCTCTTGTTCGTCAATGCCCAGGGTCTCAAAGACGGCTGCTTGCATTTCTGGGTTATGAATACGCACCGAGCCACCGCCGACTTCATAGCCATTAATCACCATGTCGTAGGCATTGGAATTCGCCGCTGCCGGATTGGCTTTTAGCTGCTCTGGCGTGACGTCAGTTGGCGCTGTAAATGGGTGGTGCATGGCGTGCAGGTTGCCTTCGTCGTCTTCCTCAAACATCGGGAAGTCCACTACCCACAGCGGGGTCCAAGCTTGGGTGTCGGTCRGTTCAAGATCCAAACCTAATTTTACACGCAATGCGCCCAGCGCTTCGGTGACTACCGATTTTTTGTCGGCGCCGAACAAGATAATGTCCCCGCTTTGCGCGTCAGTGCGTGACAGAATGCTCTCCACGACATCCGCGTTAAGGAACTTGGCGACGGGCGATTGAATACCGTCAAAGCCGGCGTCGCGATCGTTGACCTTCATCCATGCCAAGCCTTTGGCACCGTAAATGCTAACAAAATGGGTGTACTCATCAATTTGTTTGCGAGATAAGCTAGCGCCACCTGGCACGCGGATGACTGCCACACGGCCTTTTTCATCGTTCGCTGGGCCAGAGAAGACTTTAAATTCAACGTCTTTGACAATGTCGGCCACATCGACGATTTCAAGCGGGTTACGCAAGTCTGGCTTATCAGAGCCAAACCGACGCATCGCTTCTTCATATTTCATGATGGGGAAGGTACCCAAATCAACGTTGAGTAGCGACTGCCACATTTCGCGGATCATTTGCTCGGTCACGTCACGTACTTGTTCAGCGCTCATGAACGAGGTTTCGATATCGATTTGGGTAAATTCTGGTTGGCGATCCGCGCGCAAGTCTTCATCTCGGAAGCACTTCACGATTTGGTAATAGCGATCGAAGCCGGACATCATCAGTAGCTGTTTAAACAGCTGTGGCGATTGTGGCAAGGCATAAAAGCTGCCTTTGTGAACGCGGCTTGGCACCAAGTAATCGCGCGCACCTTCCGGGGTTGCTTTGGTCAATACCGGGGTTTCGATATCTAAAAAGTCGTTCTCATCCAGGAAACGACGGACAAAGCTGGTGGCCTTGGCACGCAGTTTAATGCGATCGCTCATCTCTGGACGACGCAAGTCGAGGTAGCGGTACTTAAGACGCTGCTCTTCAGAGATAAACTGGTTAAAGTCAATCGGCATCGGTGCGCTGCGGTTAATAATCTCCAACCCTTTCGCCACCACTTCGACTTCGCCGGTGGCCATATCACGGTTGATTTGGCTGTCTGGACGTGCACGGACTTCACCACGAATGGCAACACAGAATTCGTTACGCAGTTTATTGGCATGTTCGTAAACGTCACCCATATCAGGATCAATCACAACTTGCACCAGACCTTCTCGGTCGCGCATGTCGATAAAAATCAAGCCGCCCAAATCACGACGACGATTAACCCAACCACAAAGACTTACTTCTTGCCCGACATGGGCTTTATTCAGGTGACCACAATATTGGGTGCGCATAGACTATTCCTGATCTGTTCTGATAATTCTGCTTGCCCCCTTGGGCACAAGCCTGTCAATTCTGAGGGAAATTCGACAACAGCCTTTGTCGTACCTGACGGTACGCCCCCGCGACTGCCGTTACTGTCAAAGACCTGCCATTATAAAGGAAAAGCCCCGCTCTTGGTAAAGCGATCGCGTGTTTTTATTCTGTTTATCCTTCATATGGTTTTTTTCCCCGGTTGCGATTAGGCTACCGCAACGTGTATTGACCAATCATAACGACGCCATGTCTCTGATGCTACATCAACTGTCCGATCCGCCGTTGCGCCTTGGTTTGACCCAGTGGTCTCATCCCAGTTGGCAGCACCATTTTTATCCTCCAGGTACCCGTTCGGGTGAACGTTTAGCCCGCTACGCAGAGGTATTCAATACGGTTGAGGGCAATACCACCTTTTACGCGTCGCCGTCGCCACAGACGGTGGCGAATTGGGCGGCCGCGACGTCAGACACTTTCCAATTTACTTTTAAGTTTCCCAAAACCATTACCCATCAATGCCAGTTGCGCCATGCGCAAGATTTAACGCGGGATTTTATTCATTTGATGGCGCCTCTCCATGATAAAATTGGCCAGTGGACCATTCAGCTGCCGGCCCGCTTTGGTCCTGAAGGCTTGCCGGATCTGGCCGCCYTTTTGCAAAGCTTACCGGCGGATATCTTTATCGGCGTGGAAGTACGGCACCCGGCTTTTTTTGCCAAAGGAGAGGCAGAGAAGGCGTTGAATCGACTCTTGATCGCCCATCATGCCAACCGAGTGATCATGGACAGTCGCCCTGTGTTCGCGGCGAAACCGGACACGCCAGCGGTGATTGATGCACAAAAGAAAAAGCCGCGTGTCCCCGTGCATGCGATTGCCACCAGCGATGCGCCTATGGTGCGGTTTATTGGTCATCCTGAGCTGGCAGACAATAGCGCATTTTTTGATCCATGGATCCCACGTTTATCTCAATGGATAGCCGCGGGAAAAACGCCCTATTTAATGATTCATACCTCGGATAACGACCAGGCCCCGGCGCTCGCGGCACACTTGTATCAACGTCTTGATTTATCAACGCCACTGGCTTCAGTCACCCGCGCCGCGCAAAGTCAGCAAGGGGCACTGTTTTAGTGTATCCACGCAAGGTGCACGCTCACCGTGCAGACAGGCGCTGAAAAATTCACTACAATACGCCGCTTTTGCGATAGGGTTTGCTGGCGTCAGGTGCTCACACTGGCCAGCTGGGCTGATTTTTAGGGGCTTATATGGCTAATCAGGATAAAATTTTCGCGGCGCCGATTGAGAAGATGGGCGACTTTACCTTCGATGAGAATGTCGCCGAAGTGTTCCCGGATATGATCCAGCGCTCGGTGCCTGGGTACAGCAACATTATCTCGGCGATTGGTATGCTGGCGAAACGCTTTGCCACGCCAGATAGCCATATTTACGATCTCGGTTGCTCGTTGGGCGCCGCCACCCTGTCGATGCGCCGCCATATTCCTCATGATAGCTGTACCATCATCGCGGTTGATAATTCACAAGCGATGGTGGAGCGTTGCCGTTTGCATGTGAATGCCTATCGCGGCGCTGCCGATGTTGAGGTGCGTGAGGCTGATATTCGCGATGTGACGATTACTAATGCCTCCATGGTGGTGCTTAATTTTACCCTACAATTTTTAAGCCCGGACGATCGCCAAGCGCTACTCACCCGCATCTATCAGGGATTAAAACCGGGCGGGATCCTGATTTTGTCGGAGAAGTATTGCTTTGAAGACGAAACCGCCAATGAACTGCTGATTGACTTGCACCATGACTTTAAACGCGCCAATGGCTACAGCGAGCTTGAGATCAGTCAAAAACGCAGTGCGCTAGAAAACGTGATGCGTCCAGATAGCATTGATACCCATAAAACGCGATTGAGCGAGATTGGTTTTAGCAGTGTCGCCATGTGGTTTCAATGTTTTAACTTTGGGTCGATGTTCGCGATTAAATAAGATAAGCGATGACATAAAGCGATGCGTCCCGTCATCCCGGTACGCTATTGATCTATTTAGATCATTGATCCAGTTACACCCTTGATCCAGTCAACCCTTTGATTCAGCGAAACACGCCATTAAGTACGAGTAATCTGATGTTTGATTTTTCCGATTTTTATCAACTGATCGCCAAAAACCGTCTCTCTCATTGGTTAGAAGTTCTGCCGGCGCAATTGGCGGAGTGGCAAACCCAGCCCCATGGCGATATGCCAAAGTGGATAAAAGTGCTGAATAAAATCCCGACCGATGCGCCCGAGCAGGTGGAGCTAAAAGATAGGGTCCAGATTGGCGATGCCACCAGCTTGCCTGCCGGTGAGCGTAAAAAGTTAGAAAATCTGCTCCGTAGCTTTCACCCATGGCGCAAAGGGCCTTATCAGGTTCACGGTATGGATATCGACACCGAGTGGCGTTCGGATTGGAAATGGGATCGGGTGCTTCCGCATATCTCTCCGCTCAAAGGGCGCTATGTGCTCGAT
>NZ_MUFH01000102.1:0-8168 GCF_001996115.1 Salinivibrio sp. MA427 | reverse complement strand
GTACTGAATCACCCGTATCCTATAGTGAGTTTGTTCAATTGGCGTCTAAGGGCTCGGGTATGGGGAATTGTACGCTATCCTCACTTGCGCTGTGGTTAGAAAACAATCCGGGGAAAAAGATTGTTACCGATGTAAAAGAGAAAAATATTGATGCATTACGTCTTATCGCTGAACGATATCCTGAGTTAAAGTCTAGGTTTATACCACAAATATATTGGCCGGAAGAATATAAGATGGTTAGCGAGCTGGGTTTTGATAATATTATTTGGACACTTTATCGCTTCGGTGGTGATATTGAAGATATATTAAACCATCTTGAAAAAATGGACTTATATGCTTTGACCATGCCTCGTGGTAAAGCGGATGCCGGATTGGCCGAATTAGCATAAAAAAAACGAGGAGTACGGAGCTATGTGCATACAATAAACAGTAAGGAAGCGTATCTGCATTATTTAGATCGAGGCGTTTCCGAAATTTATACCGATTGGCTTCATTAGTGTGAATGTCACGATCTAAAATGAATTTATCGAGATAGGCACGATACTTTATCGTCACCGGTATTCGGGATCTTGAATACGGAGAAGATCAGTCTCGTGCTTGCATTGGGGGTCTTGCTTTTTATGTACTCTGTATTCCGTAATCTGTATTCGTGAATGGGAATACGGAGCGCTGCGCTTACAGAGTACGGGAAAGAGACGCTTCGTGCTCGCATCGGCGCTCTTGCTTTTTCTGTACTCTGTATTCAGTAATCTGTATTCGTGAATGGGAATACGGAGCGCTGCGCTTACAGAATACGGAGAGAGCGAGAACAGGCACGATATGCTTTTTCCGTATTCCGTATTCCGTTTCCCAAGCCCTTGCACTATGGGAAAGACAAAGGGACAGGCACTTCTGTAACGTAAACGAGTGACAGCGCGGTTGAGCAAAACGACCAGCGTGTTTCAAACAGCAAGTATGACGCACTGCCAATGAAGGCACGACTTTTACCTACATCACATCTTCTACAATTTCTCCTACTTTTTCTGTGTGTAAACAGCTGCTTATATTTTACCCTGCCTAATAAAGTAGTACTCTTGACTAACAAATATAATCTATAAGGTCGATGACAATGAAGTTGATGTTTAAAGCAAAGTTACTGTTGCTTGCCATTGTGCCACTTATTGTGTCTATTTTTATCACCAGCGCAGTGACTGCCTATAATGAACAGGCGCTTATTGAACAAAATATCGCCACATTTCGCGATAAACTGGTCAATGAGCGCAAGAACCAACTCAAAGAAGTGACGCAAGTCGCGGAAAATATGGTGAAGCGCATTAATCCTGGCAACAGTCAGGCGCGTCTAGCCGAGGTGAAAACCGCACTCAGTGACGTGCAGTTTGGCGATTCAGGTTACTTTTTTATGTATGATAAAAAAGGCGTGAACGTTTTTCATCCGATGAAGCCAAGCTTAGAGGGTAAAAATCTGATTGGCCTGACCGATCCCAAAGGGAACAAGGTGATTCAAGGGCTATTAGAAACGGCGCAGCGTGGCGATGGCTATTTTAACTTTATGTTTGAAAAGCCGGGTACCAATGAACTCATTGATAAAATTGGCTACGCCGTGATGGTGAATAATAACCAGTGGATGCTCGGTACAGGCGCTTATATCGATGATATTGAGCGCGAAGTTGCCACCTATCGCTTGGAAGCTAAAGAGGCACTTGATGAGCAAATTTGGCGCTTAACGCTACTTGGGTTAGGGACGGTCATTATCACCGGCTTGATCGTGGGTTGGTTTGCGCAGCGCATGGGGCAGCCTGTTAATAATATGCTGGAAAAACTTAATGACATTGCCAGTGGTGAGGGTGATCTGACCCAGCGTTTGAGTATTCACGGGCATGATGAAATTGCTCAGCTTGGCCATGCTTTTAATCGCTTTGTTGAAAAACTCCAGCACACCATTCAGCGGGTCGCCCAGGTCACAACGCAAGTGACGAGTACGGCCAGTGATATGGCACAACAAACCTCTGAGGTGGCGGAAAAGCTACAAGTCCATGATAACGAGACCGAGCAAGTGGTCACGGCCGTCACCGAAATGAGCTCCGCTGCTCAGGAAGTCGCGCAAAATACCACTCAGGTCGCTGATGCGGCAACATCCGCGACACAAGATGCGAAAGATGCCCAATCACAAGTGCATGACTCTATCGCCGCGGTTGAGCGCCTCGTTGAAAGAATGGGTCAGTCGAGTAATGAAGTTGACCAACTTAAGGAGCAGTCAGATAAAATTACATCGGTGTTGTCGGTGATTGGTGGGATCGCAGAGCAAACCAATCTACTTGCATTAAATGCGGCCATTGAGGCTGCGCGTGCCGGTGAGCAGGGCAGAGGCTTCGCGGTTGTGGCGGACGAAGTAAGAACACTGGCCAGCCGAACTCAAACCAGCACGCACGAGATCCGTGACATGCTGGATGGCCTGCATGTGCATGTTGATAGTGCGGTGAAAACCATTGCTGAAAGTGATCAAGAATGCCAAACCATGGCAAAAACGTCGGCAGATATCGGTGAGCGTATTACTTCGGTGAGTGCGGCATTCTCGCAAGTGAACGATATGACGTCGCAAATTGCCAGTGCTGCATCGGAGCAGACGACAGTCACAGAAGACATTCATCGTAACCTAATTTCGATACGTGATATTGTGGCTAGCCTGTTAACTTCGAGTGAAGCATCGTCAAGTGCGGCGGCTGAACTCAGCGCATTGGGCCGTGATCTCGACACTTTGGTCGGTCAATTTAAAGTCTAAACGTGCGGGTGTCGCAAGGCACGCTGACTTCATCGACGAAAGGAGCGCGTTATGTTAGCGCTCCTTACCGAGTTTATGGTGTCGTTAATAACACATTTAATTATAAATAATATGTTCAGTTGTAAATGTTGCCGTCATTTATTCGATACTTAGCTGAATTATTAACATTCCAGCTTATACTCTTGTTATACACGCGGTATTATACCGACATCGATCATTTATCTAAAAATAATTATGACAGAATATGCAATTGGTATCGATTTAGGCACCACGCATAGTAGCATTGCCGTATGGAAAGACGATAAACCCATATTAATTCCCAATGCGCTCGGTGAATATTTAACGCCCTCTGTGGTCAGTTACGATAACGGCCATGTTTTGGTAGGGAAAGCGGCCTATTATCGTAAATTTACCCATCCTGAATGTACAGTCAGTAGGTTCAAACGATCACTAGGGAGCAGTAAAACGTACCGTTTGGCGGATAAATATTTTAATCCGCGAGAGCTGTGTTCTATTGTTCTTTCTGCATTAAAAAAAGATGCGGAAAGTTATTTAGGTGTTGAGGTGGTCGATGTTGTTGTCTCTGTTCCCGCCTATTTCAACGATCAACAACGGAAAGAAATCAGACTAGCGGCGGATATGGCCGGCCTCAATGCGGCACGATTGATCAATGAGCCAACGGCTGCCGCACTCGCTTATCATGTTGAGCAAAAAGATCACGGGCAGTATCTGGTGTTTGATTTAGGCGGGGGAACATTTGATGTGAGTCTCGTCGAATACACGGCGGGCATCATAAAGGTCCTTGCGTCTTCGGGGAATAATCGACTGGGTGGCGATGATTTTACTGAAGATTTAGTCGATGTAGTATTGGAGCGCGTTGGCGGCGAGCGAGAAACAACTAGCCTAAAAGAGATGCAAACGATCTATGAGGCTTGTGAGAAAGCAAAGACGCATTACAGTAAATCGATGCGTATTGCGTATACCTTTAACAATGCATGTGGGGCGATAGAAAGAGGTCTATACTTTTCTGAAAACGACCTCGATACGATTTGGCGAAGTACGCTAAGAAAGCTTAAACAGCCTCTCAAACAATCGTWAAAAGATGCGRACGTACATGTTAGCGAGATTGATGACGTTATCTTTGTCGGAGGCGCAAGTCGACTGCCGCATGTGCAAAAGATGGCAACGCGTCTGTTGAATCGGTTTGGGCCTCGTGATCTTGATCCAGAAACAATTGTTTGTTTAGGAGCGGCGACGCAAGCAGCGTACCGGCTGAAGCATAAAGCTATTGATGATCTCGTCATGACAGACGTGTGTCCATACAGTTTAGGCGTTGCTGCTGAAATCAATGGGCAGTCAGATATTTTTAGTCCTGTTTTGGATAGAAATACCACGGTACCGACTTCTCGTGTGCAACGCTATTACACCAAAGATGATGCCGAAGATGAGATTATCATTTCAATTTATCAAGGTGAGTCTTTTTGGGCCAAAGATAATATCCATATTGATAATATTGCGGTTGATGTATCAAGTTGTTCAGAAAATCACCCCATTGACGTGCGTTTTAGTTACGACGTTAACGGGTTGTTAGCTGTGGATGTTGATGTAGTAGATAAGCCCATTCAGGTTGAAAAAATCATCGATATTAGCCCTGCAGGTATCAGTGAGACGCAGTTAAAAGAGAGTYGAGAAAAGTTAAGTCAACTAAAAGTTCATCCGAGAGATAAGATGGTAAATATTGTTATGCTAAACCAGCTGCATAAGCTTTATGAAGAACAGTTAGGCTATGCCCGAAAATCAATAGAAGGCTTACTTATCTCGTTTGAAGACGCATTGAGCACACAAGATACTCGCTATATTGATAAATCCCGCCAACATATTAGTACAATATTGGCTGACCAATATGATTAAACTAGGTGTAATTTAAAGAAAGGGCACGTCATATACGTGCCCTAATCTTTAATAGCGAGTCAGTATTGGCAAATAAGTAGTAAGAATTGGCAGTGTCTTAACGGTTAAAACTTATACGCAACGCCGGCAGAGATAAAGTCAATGTCGGCTTTATCAATTTCATAGCGCTCTGCTTCTAAACGGAAACGATATTTTCCAAGATCATACATCGCACCAATGCCATAGACGGGATCTTTACCGCTGTCGGAGTAGCTGGCATGCCCGGTAGAAAATGCATTAGACCAATGTGCGCGCTGGGTGTAATCCCATGCATGAAAGCCGAATTTTGCATGAAAAGATAGTTCATTATTCATGGGTATAAAGCCAATGGCTGACAAGCTATAAGTGTCGGCTTCTGCTTCGGCGTTTATGCCTGGTGCGTTGCCATCAATGGTGCCAAGGTCCGAATAACCAAATTCAATCGCTGCATTTTTGTAACGATAACCTGTGTAAAGTTTATAGGCAAAGGCGGTCTTATCAACACTGGCGCCTTGTGATTGGGCTTGATCAAGGATATCCCAATCGACTGACGATTGCCCAGCCTGCACGCCAGCATAGATGTCTTTTATTGGTTTGTGGCGCTTTTGTTCGTCTGTGCTCGCTAATGCTTGAGATGATAAGCAAAGCGCCAAAACAGATAAGGTAAAAATTGTACGCATATCAAACTCCCCTAATATTTGGCGAGGAATTCTATACATCTATATAAAAATAGCAACGCTTCTTATTGACCATTGAGATCCATATTTGATTTTAATTTATCAGCCCAACACTATTGATAGGATAAACTATATGCATTGGCGTCAATATGTGTATTCGCAGTCATCAAACGCTATCACTTGTGTTAAGCAGGCTCTGGTCTTCGCTATCAGTAAGAATTTAGCCAGGAAGGTAGAAATATTAAGTCGGCGATCTGTAGTAGGTAAGCCACTTAGCCTTTTGGTGCTTTTTTATGAGAGGTGTATCTTAGGAGGGGAGATTTAACTATGAAAGATATGGCTGTCAATCATATTCGGCAACAACTTTATTTTTTCCTTCTCTCTTAGCACGATATAACAATGCATCTGCTTCTTCAAGTGCAAGCGTTTGAGTCTTTGTATTGTAGAAACGTAGACCGACACTTACCGTAACTCGCTCGGGATCCGATAGGAAAAAAGGTGTGCTCTTTTCTATTAGTGTAACAATCTCATGCGCGTAAGCATTGGCTGCGTCGAAACAATCAAATCGAGTAACTACCGCAAATTCTTCTCCACCGATCCGAGCGATTATCTCTCCATTCTTTGATACTCTTTTAAGGATTTCTGCCACATACTGAATCACGCGATCGCCGACATTATGTCCAAAACGATCGTTGATGGCTTTAAAGTTATCTATATCTAGGATTAAGAGACCAACCCGGTCCAAGCCATTAAACTCACTCATCAACTCCCCGAAGTAACGTCTATTTTTTAATCCTGTGAGACTATCAGTAATTGATAATTCTTCCAGCTTTTCGTTTGCTTCTTCTAGCTCTCTCGTCCTTCGGCTGATTGCTATTTTTAAGCTGAATTTATGAGCGAGAAGGGCTATTAGTGTAATGAATATTATAAGAGGTATTAACTCTGCCGGAATATTAGTCATAGTAACAACTCATGGTGTGTAAACGCTTTAAACAAACGTTTATAAACAAACCGTTATTTTGCTTTGAGAATTTTTGTTGACCATAATCTACTCAAAATGCGCCATGTTCAAGTATTAGTAATGTCTCATTATTGAGACATGTGTGTTTTTTGATTTGCATGTTAACCAGTTCTGTGTACAAAATTGTTACGGCTTGTTTCTTATGTGACTTCGTTGTTATGTTAAGGTTAGTGGCAATGCGTCTAATTCTTTAGTATGACTTCTATTGAGAGGATTATAGATTATCAGTTGGGGTCTGTCTATTTATGCAGCACGCTGAAAGTTTGAAGCTGCATGCATTTTAAGAACCCTATGGCGAGAATGAAGAGGCGTCATCCTTCGAGGAACTAGAAAAATCAGTATAGTATAGTAATTACATTAGCGTTCGTGGGATAGGCGCTTATGGTGCGATGTGGTCAACGACTTTGAAATCTACCGATAGAAACGAGCGATGTGAGATCATTATAAGGGTCTATGATAACAGCCGTCTAAAAAGCACGCCTAGACGAGCTTCATAGTATTTTTTTAGGTGGAAAGTGTCCGGCCAAGCGAGAGCAAAGCCGAACACTTTTGATAACGAAAAACTATACCATTTCTTTAATGGCTAAGATCTACTAAAGGCTCTGATTTCAGATGGGTTTTTTGTTTTTTCATTATTTTCGCAACATGGTCGATGGCTTGGCTGACGTCTGCCGCATTCGTTAACACGGTGTACTCAAGATCGAAATGTTTCTGTTCGCCCGCTTTTATAGTCGGCACAAGGCCTAGCGGCCGTTGGTATTTTGTATTATACGCATAGCTTGTACCGGGCTCTATCCCCGTCACGTAGCCCTGTTTTAATGTGTCAGTGTTTTTCCAAATTGTTAATACTGGGAGCTGATCGGTTTTAAACCGCATCGAAACACCAGAGTCGGCATCTTTATTGTGTAAAACAGCAAGAGAGTTGCCTTCTGGGTCACTAATGGGCTTCAAATTAAATACCATTTCGTCAAAATCTTTTGTTGGCCCTAAATAGGTCTGCCAGTTTTTGAGTCCATCTTTTGCATAATCATTAAATGGAGATATTTCACTTGCTGCGGCATGGACTTTGGCGCCTTTCTCTAGGATGGGTTTACCAAAGTTTGAGTGGTAGATGATTTGATATTCATCGTCGTAATCAGCTTTGTTGGTGAGCGTGTCGTTTATTGAGAAGGAGTTTTCGCCAGGAATGATACTCAAACGTGTTTCTGTCGAAAGGTTTGATTTTTTAAAGGTACTCTCTGCAACAACCCCGGTGACAGTAATTGTATGTGGGGCTTCATCGTCTATTTCGACTTTCACCAATGAAGCGGGAGTGTTTTGAACCCGTCCATGAAGGCTGAGCAATTGCCCATTGTCATCAACACCAGGGTGGCCTGTCCATTCGTAACCACAGCGAACAAGCATTTCGTTGAAACCATCTAACCAGCCAAGACCGTTTCTGCTTTCAAGATCAATAAAAGCTGGATTGACTATCTCTTTGACGGGTGAATCCCATCCAAGAATTCGCTTACCGTCTTTGCGTACCTGATAGATACCCATGCCTCGAGTCGGTACAAGAGTCAGCTCCAATTCACCGTTATCGATGGTGATAATATCCACGCCATTTTGTTTACCTGTATTAAGTCGTTTTTTTTCAATAGAAAAGGGGGCTGTTGTGTTCATTCCTAACTTTTGAGCAGATGTTGTCCACTGATCCACGTAGGTGTTAGTCGCGCTGTCGGTGAGTACAAACTCTGCTGAAAGGGCGTAAACAGGTGCTAGT
>NZ_MUFH01000101.1:0-9076 GCF_001996115.1 Salinivibrio sp. MA427 | reverse complement strand
CAGTACAACGGCGCAAGTTTGCTAGGATTGCGCAGCATCGTTGTAAAAAGCCACGGACGCGCAGATATCGCCGCTTACGAAAACGCTATTTTTGAAGCGGTGCACGAGGTCGAACGGCAAATCCCAACTAAGATAAGTGACCGTTTAGAGGCAGTTCTTCTCGAGAGGCATTAGTAGTCTTCATGTATAGTAAGATTTTGGGCACAGGCAGCTATTTGCCTGAACAGGTTCGCACCAATGCTGACCTTGAACAGATGGTAGACACCAGTGACGAGTGGATTGTGACCCGTACGGGGATCAAAGAACGTCGCATTGCTGCACCGACAGACACCGTTGCCTCAATGGCTTATCAAGCCGGCGTACAGGCGATTGAAATGGCCGCCATCGACAAACATGATATCGATCTCATTATTGTTGCCACGACCAGTGGTGAACGTGCGTTTCCAGCCGCTGCCTGTGATGTGCAAGCGATGTTGGGGATACAAGGTTGTCCCGCGTTTGATATTGCCGCTGCATGCTCTGGTTTTGTGTATGCGTTGAGTGTGGCCGATCAGTACGTTAAAAATGGGCTGGCAAAACATGCCCTCGTGATTGGTGCCGATCGCCTCTCGCACACCTGCGATCCCGCGGATCGGTCTACCGTTATTTTGTTTGGCGATGGTGCGGGAGCCGTCGTGCTTTCGGCCGATGAGCAAGATGGTATTTTGTCCACCCATTTAAAAGCGGATGGAAAATTTGGTGAGCTTTTGAAACTGAAGTATCCCGATCGGGGCCAATCCCATGTATCGGATGAAGCCTGGCTCTATATGGCCGGCAATGAAGTGTTCAAAGTGGCGGTAACGCAGCTGGCGAATATTGTCACGGAAACCCTTCAGGCGAACCAAATCGAAAAATCAGACATTGATTGGTTAGTTCCTCATCAGGCGAACTACCGAATTATTAAAGCGACCGCGAAAAAACTCGCGATGTCGATGGATCAAGTGGTGTTGACCCTAGACCGTCATGGCAACACATCAGCGGCTTCTGTACCGACTGCGTTTGATGAAGCGGTGCGTGATGGACGCATTCAACGTGGTCAAACGGTATTGCTTGAAGCATTTGGTGGCGGTTTTGCATGGGGTTCTGCACTGGTCAGGTTCTAAACTAATAGGAAACGAATATGACTCAAACAGCGATCGTATTTCCGGGCCAAGGCTCGCAAGCCGTGGGTATGCTCGGTGAGTTAGCTGAACAATATGGTGTGGTTCAGCAGACGTTTGCAGAGGCCTCTGAGGTGCTTGGCTATGATCTGTGGGCGTTGGTTCAACAAGGTCCTGAGGCAGATTTGAATGAAACCCACCGCACTCAGCCTGCTTTGTTGGCGGCATCAGTGTCGATTTGGCGGGTCTGGCAATCGCAAGGTGGTGCAACGCCTTCGGTACTCGCGGGTCATAGCCTGGGTGAGTACTCAGCTTTGGTCTGTGCAGGGGTATTGGACTTTAAAGAAGCCATCAAGCTTGTCGAGTTACGTGGCCAATTGATGCAAGAAGCGGTCCCTGCAGGCGTCGGTGCGATGTCAGCGATTATTGGTCTCGACAATGACGCTATCGCAACGGCGTGCGAACAAGCCGCTCAAGATCAGGTTGTTTCGCCGGTTAACTTCAACTCGCCCGGTCAAGTCGTGATTGCTGGGAATAAAGACGCGGTTGAACGCGCCAATATACTGTGCAAAGAAGCGGGCGCTAAGCGGGCGCTACCATTGCCGGTATCCGTGCCGTCACACTGTGCATTGATGAAACCTGCTGCTGAAAAGTTAGCGCAAGCACTTGAATCTGTCACGTTTAATGTGCCTGTCATTCCTGTGATCAATAATGCTGACGTGGTGACACCAACGGACCCAGCCGCTATTAAAGAAGCACTGGTGCGCCAGTTGCATAGCCCAGTGCGCTGGACGGAAACCGTTGAGCTTATGGCGACTGAAGACGTTGAGCAGCTTCTTGAGTTTGGGCCAGGTAAAGTCCTAACGGGATTGACCAAACGCATCAACAAATCATTGAGCAGTGCGGCTGTTAACGATAGCGCCAGCTTGGCGGCAGCAACAGCCTAAGTGTGACTGTGCGGTAATAGTATTCTGTGACTGCCGGCCGATGTCGGCAGAATCAATTAAAAGGGTAACCGAATGAAACTAGACGGAAAAGTAGCACTGGTGACAGGTGCGAGCCGAGGTATTGGCCGAGCAACGGCAGAGCTTTTGGCTGAGCGCGGTGCAACAGTGATCGGGACGGCAACCAGTGAAAACGGTGCCACAGCGATCAGCGACTACCTCGGTGAAAACGGTAAAGGGTTGGCCCTGAATGTCACATCATCGGATTCAGTGGCGGACGTTTTAGCCACGATCAAAAAAGAATTTGGTGATGTTGATATTCTGGTTAACAACGCGGGTATCACTCGTGATAACCTATTGATGCGTATGAAAGACGACGAGTGGCAAGATATCATCGATACCAACTTGACGTCGATTTTCCGTTTATCAAAGGCAGTCTTGCGTGCGATGATGAAAAAACGCTGCGGCCGAATCATCAATATCGGCTCTGTCGTCGGTGTGATGGGGAATGCGGGACAAGCCAACTATGCTGCGGCAAAAGCAGGTGTCATTGGTTTTACCAAATCTATGGCACGTGAAGTGGCTGCGCGTGGCATTACCGTTAACACCGTTGCGCCTGGGTTTATCGAAACCGATATGACGAAGGCCCTCAGTGACGATCAGCGTGCAGCAACCTTGGCACAAGTGCCCGCGGGACGTTTAGGCGATCCTAAAGAGATTGCTGCGACGGTCGCTTTTTTAGCATCAGACGATGCCGCATACATGACGGGCGAAACCTTGCACGTTAACGGCGGCATGTACATGATTTGATCGAGACCGTTGCAATCTGGAATGACACACGTCAAACTCCGATTGATTTGTCCCCAAATCGTGGTTTGACCAGCCGTGGAGGTCTTGCAACTTCCACATTAATGAATAAACTACAGCACATATCGCATCTGCGAATCTTGTAAGGACTAGTATTAATATGAGCAACATCGAAGAACGCGTAAAGAAAATCATCATTGAGCAACTAGGTGTCGACGAAGCAGAAGTGAAAAACGAAGCTTCATTTGTAGACGACTTGGGCGCGGACTCTCTGGATACCGTTGAGCTGGTAATGGCTCTTGAAGAGGAATTCGATACAGAGATTCCAGATGAAGAAGCAGAAAAGATCACGACTGTACAAGCCGCTATCGACTACGTAGTCGGCGCTTCAGCGTAATCTCAGAATCCTACCAGGCGGTCTCCTTGACCGCCTGTGTTTTTTTTACTCTACTCTACAATCCAAATTAATATTCTCCGGAGAATATCATCGTGTCTAAGCGTCGTGTTGTTGTGACTGGCATGGGTATGTTATCRCCCGTCGGTAACTCAGTTGAGTCCTCATGGAAAGCTCTGCTAGCCGGGCAAAGCGGTATCTCCGCCATTGAGCATTTTGATGCCAGCGCCTTTGCTACTCAATTTGCCGGCATGGTTAAAGACTTCAACTGTGAAGACTACATGTCGAAAAAAGATGCACGAAAAATGGACTTGTTCATTCAATACGGCATCGCGGCCAGTGTTCAAGCCATTCAAGACTCCGGACTGCAAGTTGACGACCACAATGCGCACCGTATTGGTGTTGCGATCGGATCGGGCATTGGTGGCCTTGGTTTAATTGAACAGAACCACCGTGCATTTGTGGAGAAGGGTCCACGTAAAATTAGCCCTTTCTTTGTGCCATCAACCATCGTCAATATGATTGCCGGTCACGTGTCGATTAACTATGGCATGCGCGGTCCAAATATCTCGATTTCAACCGCGTGTACCACCGGCCTACACAATATTGGCCATGCGGCGCGTATGATTGCGTTTGGTGATGCCGATGCCATGGTGGCAGGCGGCGCCGAAAAAGCCTCGACAGAGCTGGGTATCGGTGGTTTTGCTGCAGCGAAAGCACTGTCGACCCGCAACGATGATCCTCAAGCGGCCTCGCGTCCTTGGGATAAAGATCGTGATGGTTTTGTCCTCGGCGACGGTGCCGGTGTGATGGTGCTTGAAGAATATGAACACGCTAAAGCTCGCGGGGCGACGATTTATTGTGAGCTCGTCGGCTTTGGTATGAGTGGTGATGCGTATCATATGACATCACCCAGTGAAGACGGCTCTGGTGCTGCACTTGCGATGGAAGCTGCCATTCGTGATGCAGGCATCACGCCTGAGCAAATTGGTTACATCAATGCCCATGGCACCTCAACCCCGGCGGGTGATGTGGCCGAGAGTAAGGCCGTGCGCCGTGCGATGGGGGCAGCCGCGGATAGCGTTTTGGTGTCTTCGACCAAATCAATGACAGGACACCTTCTTGGCGCGGCAGGCTCGGTGGAGTCGATCATTACCGCGATGTCATTGATTGACCAAATTGTACCGCCGACGATTAACCTTGATAATGCTGATGAAGGGTGCGATCTCGATTATGTGCCACATCATGCGCGCGATGTAAAAATGGATTATGCGCTGTGTAACTCATTCGGCTTTGGTGGCACCAACGGCTCTTTGATCTTCAAAAAAATCTAATGACACGCGCAGTGAGCGCTGCGTGATGAGAGATTTTGATTGAGAGATTTTGATATAATAACGGTCCGATTTGTCGGGCCGTTTTTATTGGTGAGGTGGCAAGGAATCATGCATTGGGTTAATGGACAGCTTAGCACCGAGATAGCGGTGTCCGATCGGGGCTTACAATTTGGCGATGGTTGTTTTACCACAGGTCATGTGTATTCCAAGGTGTTGCTCGATCGCGATGCACATCTTCTTCGCCTCCAGGATACCTGTCAGCGTTTAGCCATTGCAGACGTTGACTGGCCCCTATTAGCGCACACCCTTGATTTGGCCTGTCAACAGGCTCAAGGTGAGCAGGTTCTGAAAGTGATCATCACCCGTGGTCAAGGTGGGCGTGGCTATAGCCCCCAAGGGTGCACGGCACCGACGGTTATCGTTAGTCTGCATCCTTTTCCCTCCCATTACCACCAGTGGCAGCAACAAGGGATCTCGCTGGCAACCACGTCCATTCAATTGGGCGCCTCACCGTTGGCGGGGTTAAAGCACTTAAATCGGCTCGAACAAGTGTTACTCAAACAGGCACTCTCTGACACCACAGCCGATGACCTGGTGGTAAGCGATATGTTTGGCCATGTAGTGGAAACCTCATCTGCCAATATTTTTTGGCGTAGTGGCCCAGTGGTTTATACGCCGGCGTTACAGTATGCCGGTGTGGCTGGATTGATGCGCGATAAAGTGATGGCTGTGCTAGAGGGCGTCGGGGATGTTCAATGCCATACGGTGAGCACCGATGAGACGGCGCTTTACCAGGCCGATGAAGTCTTTATTTGCAACACCTTAATGAAAGTGGTGCCGGTCACGGCAATCAACGACACACCATTTAACACACATACCCTGACTCGGGTGTTACAACAGAGGTTAAACGCGTGCTAAAAAAGCGACTTTTAGGGGGGATCAGCGTGATAATGGCGTTGGTTGTGCTGGCCGCTGCAGTGGTGATATGGCAGACGAAAGCATTCGTTGCGACGTCTTTATCGATTCAATCTCCTCAATTATTCACTGTGCCGGCTGGTGCGCACTATCAACGCGTTATAAGGCAATTTGAAGCCAAAGGTTGGGTGGCATCAAGTCTCTGGGCCAAGTTTGCCCCTCATCTATATCCTGAGTTAACCCGCGTTCAAGCGGGGACATTTCAACTTCAACCTGGGCAAACGCTCGAGCAAGCGTTCACCACCCTCCGATCGGGACAGCAGTATCAGGCATCAATCACTTTTGTCGAAGGGAGCACGTTCGCACAGTGGCGTGCGCAGCTGCAATCAGCACCGCACTTAGATCATACACTAGAGGGTGTCAGTGAAGCGGTCATTGCCGATAAGCTCGGGGTATCACGTGATCAGTTGGAAGGACTGTTACTGCCTGAAACCTATACGTACGACGTGAATGATACGGATATTGACCTGTTACAGCGTGCCGTGCGCGCCATGGAGGCCACACTCGAGAAAGCATGGCCACACCGTGCCGACGACTTGCCTATTAAAACGCCCTATGAGTTATTGATCTTAGCCTCTATCATCGAAAAAGAGACAGCCGTTGCCAGTGAGCGTGAAAACGTGGCCTCTGTATTTGTTAACCGGTTGCGCAAAGGCATGCGCTTGCAAACGGACCCCACGGTCATTTATGGCATGGGAGAGCAATATGATGGCAATATCCGTAAGCGCGATTTGCGTACGCCGACACCCTATAATACCTATGTGATTAATGGGTTGCCGC
Source organism: Salinivibrio sp. MA427 (assembly GCF_001996115.1). Classification (NCBI taxonomy): domain Bacteria; kingdom Pseudomonadati; phylum Pseudomonadota; class Gammaproteobacteria; order Vibrionales; family Vibrionaceae; genus Salinivibrio; species Salinivibrio sp. MA427. The sequence continues at coordinate 2,703 of NZ_MUFH01000101.1, read as the reverse complement.
CTACGCCCATTGCGATGCCAGGTAAAGCGTCGATCATGGCTGCCGCGCAACCGGCACATACTGATTATTACTACTTTGTCGCGACAGGCAAAGGGGGCCATCAATTTTCCACGACATTGGCCGAACACAATCGAGCTGTGCGTGATTACCTAAAAGTGTTGAGAAATCAATGAACAATCATTTTATCGTCGTAGAAGGCCTTGAAGGGGCGGGTAAGAGTACCGCCATTAGTCAAGTGAAGCAGGTACTCCACGATGCCGGCATTCATGATGTGATCACTACGCGTGAGCCAGGTGGGACGCCACTTGCGGAGCAGTTACGAACCTTGGTAAAACAAGGCCATCCTGAGGAGCCTTTAACAGATAAAGCCGAGTTATTAATGCTATACGCGGCTCGTGTTCAACTGGTTGAAAACGTGATCAAACCAGCGTTGGCAAAAGGGCAGTGGGTGATTGGCGATCGTCATGATATGTCTTCCCAAGCGTATCAAGGCGGTGGACGCGGGATGGATACTGCACTAATGGAAAGCTTAAAAGCGACTGTCCTCGGTGACTTTGCTCCCGCCTTGACGCTATATATGGATATTGATCCTGAAATGGGGTTGGCGCGTGCCCGTGGACGCGGTGAGCTCGATCGGATTGAGCAAATGCAGATCGACTTTTTTGAGCGCACTCGCGCGCGTTATTTGGCGTTAGCGCACCAGGATCCGAGTGTGGTGATTATCGATGCCAGTCAACCGCTTGAGGTGGTGACCGCCAGCATTAAAACGGCGTTATCGACGTGGCTTAAGCAACTGAAAACGTTATGAGTGAGTCAGTCGTCGCGCACCATCCCGCCCCGCACGTGTTTCCTTGGTTTAATACGGTATGGACGCACTGGCAGCAACTGTTAGTGACCGCACGCTTTCCGCATGCCGTATTACTGGCTGCCCCTCCGGGAAGCGGTCGGCGCGCAATGGCCAGTCATTTGGCCAAGGTGCGTTTGTGCAAGCAGCAGGCCGACCAAGCATGTGGGTGTTGTCATAGTTGCCAGTTATTTGATGCCGGTAATCACCCTGATATGCACTGGTTGATGCCTGAAAAACCTGGTAAGCAGATAGGTATTGATGCGGTGCGTAAGGTGCAACGTCAAGCGATGGAAACGTCACAGCTAGGCGGTGCCCGTTTTATCGTGATTGAGCGCGTTGAAAACCTCGGTGAGGCCGCGGCTAACGCACTATTAAAATCATTAGAGGAGCCGCCAGAAGGATGTTACTTCGTGTTGCTAACCGCGTCACTTGATAGCTTGTTAGCGACGATTATCAGTCGATGCAGCGTCTGGAAAGCGCCACAGCCGGATAACGAAACCGCGAAGCATTGGATTGAGCAAGCGTTGAAGCGCACGGTTCCTGATCATGCGGTCACGCTTTACCGCGGTGCGCCATTGGCAGCACGTGATTTTGTTGAATCTGGAGGACTCGAACATCATCATGCGGTGATCAATGGCTTCGCGACCTACGTAAAAAGCCGTACTGGCTTATTTGACACGTCAGAGGTGTTGGTCGCACACTATCCCGCCTCACTGGACTGGCTGAGCCACTTTCTACTTGATGTGCTCAAATGGCGACAAGGCGCAAAACACGCTATTTTGCATCGCCATCATCACGCCTTGGTGGCTGAGGTGGCGAATGTGATGGCGACTCAGCACGTCCATACGCAATTGCGACAATTACATCAACTGCAGCGTCAGCTGCAAACGCATACTGGGCTAAATACCGAATTGGTACTTAGCCAATGGCTATTATCGATTGGAGAATAACGTGTTAATAGACTCTCACTGCCATCTCGACAAACTGGACTATGATTCGCTGCACCAGAATGTGGAAGATGTTCTGGATAAAGCACAGGCAAGGGGTGTCGATTATTTTCTCTCTGTTGGCGTTACATTGGATAGTTTCCCGGCGATGCTAGACATGATCCGCCCTTATCCTCATGTTTTTGCCTCGTGTGGTGTTCACCCCTTAGATATAGAAAATGGGTTTGACTATCAGCAACTGAAAGCCCTGGCCGCGGATGAGCGCGTGGTCGCGATCGGGGAAACAGGGTTGGATTATCACTACCAACCGGAACTGGCCGAGCAGCAACAAGCGATTTTCCGTCAGCATGTCCGTCTCGCCGTCGAGCTAAATAAGCCCCTGATTATTCATACCCGTGCCGCGCGAGAGGATACCTTGACGATTTTGCGCGAGGAAGGCGCTGAGCGTGTAGGCGGTGTGCTACACTGCTTTACAGAGAGCTATGAAATGGCAGAAGCGGCGATTGAGCTAGGCTTCTACATTTCGATTTCTGGCATCGTTACTTTTAATAAAGCGACGGAGCTAAAGGATGTGGTGCGGCGTTTGCCGCTTGAACGATTGCTGGTCGAAACGGATTCGCCTTATTTGGCTCCGGTGCCGCATCGTGGCAAGCAAAACCAACCGGCTTACGTGAAAGAGGTCGCCGAATACGTGGCGATGTTAAAAGGTGAGTCTGTTGAAACGGTGTGTGATATCACTAGCCGGAACTTTTTTGCGCTTTTTTCGAGTGCGAATCCGCAATAATCCACGTCGCCCGATTGTTCAATCGGGCTTTTTTCCTACCTGAATGTACCCATGAATGATAACGACAAAAAGCGCGGCTTTTTATCGCTATCAAGCGCGTCGTTTTGATGATGATCTGGCTATAC
>NZ_MUFH01000100.1:0-8276 GCF_001996115.1 Salinivibrio sp. MA427 | reverse complement strand
ATCTACGAGCTCGATGTAAGCCATAGGGGCTTTATCACCTGAGCGAACACCGCATTTCAAAATGCGAGTGTAACCGCCTGCACGTGAAGCAAAACGTGGGCCGAGTTCATTAAACAGTTTCGCTACTACTTCGTCGTTACGAGTGCGAGCGAACGCTACACGACGGTTAGCAACACTGTCGTTCTTAGCTAAGGTAATCAACGGTTCAATAACGCGACGCAGCTCTTTTGCCTTAGGCAAAGTTGTTTTGATAACTTCGTGAGTTACCAGCGAGCTAGCCATGTTGCTGAACATCGCTTTACGATGGCTGCTGTTGCGATTGAGTTGACGACCACTCTTACGATGGCGCATGACCTAATCCTTCTAACTAAATAATCAGTAACTGATTAATCTTCAGCGATTGATGCTGGCGGCCAGTTTTCTAGGCGCATGCCTAGAGATAGACCACGTGATGCCAGCACGTCTTTAATCTCTGTCAAAGACTTCTTACCAAGGTTTGGTGTTTTAAGAAGCTCAACCTCAGTACGCTGTACCAGATCACCGATATAGTGAATCGCTTCTGCTTTCAAACAGTTTGCAGAGCGAACAGTTAGTTCAAGATCGTCTACAGGACGCAGTAGGATCGGATCGAACTCTGGCTTCTCTTCTTTCTCCTCAGGGACACGCACGTCGCGTAAATCAACAAACGCATCCAACTGTTCAGCTAGGATGGTTGCCGCACGGCGAATCGCTTCCTCAGGATCCAGTGTACCGTTAGTTTCCATATCGATGACTAACTTATCAAGGTCGGTACGCTGTTCAACACGTGCTGCTTCAACATTGTAAGCAATACGATCTACTGGGCTAAACGTTGCATCGACAAGTAGGCGACCAATGGGACGCTCGTCGTCTTCGCTATCGATACGCGCAGACGCTGGTACATAGCCACGACCACGTTCTACCTTGATACGCATGCTAATTTCCGCGTTTGCATCAGTCAGGTGGCAGATAACGTGTTCTGGGTTCGCAATCTCAACACCACCATCATGGGTGATGTCGCCTGCAACAACAGGGCCTGCACCAGACTTGGTCAGAGTAAGGATAACTTCATCTTTACCCTCAACCTTAACGGCTAGGCCTTTAAGGTTAAGTAGGATTTCCAGGATGTCTTCCTGAACCCCTTCTTTGGTGCTGTACTCGTGCAATACGCCGTCAATTTCAACTTCCGTCACCGCACAGCCTGGCATAGATGAAAGTAGGATACGACGTAGCGCATTCCCCAGAGTATGGCCAAAGCCACGCTCTAGAGGTTCAAGAGTTACTTTTGCGTGCGTCGAGCTAACTTGTTCAATATCAACCAGACGCGGCTTAAGAAATTCTGTTACAGAACCCTGCATTATGTCCTCTCTTTAGTTCAGCTTTACTTAGAGTAAAGCTCGACGATCAGGTGTTCGTTGATGTCAGCAGACAAATCAGAACGCTCTGGTAGGCGTTTGAATGTGCCTTCCATCTTCTTGCTGTCTACTTCGATCCAAGTTGGCAGTTCGCGCTGTGCCGCAACTTCTAGAGCTGCTTTAATGCGCGCCTGGTTCTTCGCCTTCTCGCGAATGCTAACCACGTCGTTTGCCGAAACCTTGAAAGAAGGTACGTTAACAACTTTGCCGTTAACTAGGATCGCTTTGTGGCTTACCAGCTGACGTGATTCGGCGCGAGTGGCACCAAAGCCCATGCGGTAAACTACGTTATCTAGACGACCTTCAAGAAGCTGAAGCAGGTTTTCACCTGTATTGCCCTTGATGCGGGCAGCGTCTTTGTAGTAGTTACGGAACTGCTTTTCCATTACGCCGTACATACGACGAACTTTTTGCTTCTCACGAAGCTGAACGCCATAGTCAGACAAACGGCCGCGACGCTGACCGTGAACGCCTGGGACGTTATCGATTTTACACTTGGTATCAATCGCGCGTACGCCTGACTTAAGGAACAAGTCAGTACCTTCGCGACGGCTAAGCTTCAGCTTAGGACCCAAATATCTTGCCATGATCTTTCTCCAATATTCTAAGAAACAGCGCTAGTGCGTATTAAACGCGGCGTTTCTTAGGTGGACGACAACCGTTATGCGGGATTGGCGTCGCATCGACAATGTTAGTGATGCGGAAGCCCGCAGCGTTCAGGGCACGAATAGTAGACTCGCGGCCTGGACCTGGACCTTTAACCATCACTTCGAGGTTTTTCAGGCCGTACTCTTTAGCCATTTCACCACAACGCTCAGCAGCAACCTGCGCAGCGTATGGAGTTGACTTACGAGAGCCACGGAAGCCTGAACCACCGGCAGTTGCCCATGCTAGAGCATTGCCTTGACGGTCAGAAATCGTCACGATTGTGTTATTGAAAGACGCATGAATGTGCGCAACGCCATCAGCGACTTGCTTGCGTACGCGTTTGCGTGCACGAGTTGCTTGTTTAGCCATAGTACTCACCTACCCCGATTATTTCTTGATCGGTTTGCGCGGACCCTTACGGGTACGAGCGTTGGTCTTCGTACGCTGGCCACGAAGTGGCAAGCTGCGACGATGACGCAAACMGCGGTAACAACCAAGGTCCATAAGACGCTTGATGTTCATGGAAATTTCACGACGTAGATCGCCTTCTACGGTGTATTTAGCCACACCGTCACGCAATTGGTCGATCTGTTCTTCTGATAGTTCACTGATCTTAGTGCTCTCGGCAATACCGACATCAGCTAGAATAGCTTGAGAGGTGGTTTTGCCGACACCGTAAATCGCAGTCAATGCGATTACAGCGTGCTTTTGATCAGGAATGTTAATGCCTGCTATACGGGCCACTATTCACTCCTAGTACTTTTCAAGTAGAACCGCTGCAGAGCCCGTCGAGGATACGCAGCGGCATAGCCACTTCTTTTGCACATACAAAAGGTGGGCTGGCTAATGTAGCCAGCCTGACCTCATTTTGCAAGAAAAATATTCTGCTATTAGCCTTGGCGTTGCTTGTGCTTTGGCTCACTGCAGATCACACGAACGGTACCGTTACGTTTGATCACTTTACAGTTACGGCAGATTTTCTTAACGGAAGCACGAACTTTCATTGCTAAACTCCGTAAATAGACAACCTATTAGCGGCCGTAGCCTTTTAGGTTGGCTTTTTTCAACACGGACTCATATTGTTGAGACATCAAATGAGTCTGAACTTGAGCCATAAAGTCCRTGATTACGACTACTACGATAAGTAGTGATGTACGCCAAAGACACATCGGTCAGCCAGCTTGTCTGATCACCCTTACCAAACCAGTTAGCAAGCGTGCCAGGGAACAGAATAATACTTGATGCAAAAATCGCAGGAATAACGCCTGCCATGTTGATCTTAAGAGGCAGATGCGTGCTTTGCGCTGCAAAAACACGACGACCTTGTTGCCGCTTAGCGTAGTTAACAACGATACGACGTTGACCACGCTCCATGAAGACCACAAAGTAGACGACAGCCAATACGATAACTGCGATACCTAGCAAGAGAAGCGGAGACATGTCGCCTTGACGCGCTTGCTCTATTGTCTGTCCAATTGCGGGTGGCAGACCCGCGACGATTCCGGTGAAAATAATCAACGAAATACCGTTACCAATGCCACGTTCAGTAATTTGTTCACCTAACCACATCAAAAACATGGTACCAGTCACCAAACTAACTACCGCGGTAAAGTAAAAAGCAGGACCTGGATTAATCACCAGACCCGGCATCATACTTGGTAACCCGGTCGCGATTCCAATTGCTTGGAACGTTGCCAACACCAACGTGCCGTAGCGAGTGTACTGGTTTATCTTACGACGACCAGATTCACCCTCTTTTTTCAATTCCGCTAATGCGGGATGAACGACTGACAATAACTGAACAATAATCGACGCCGAAATATACGGCATAATGCCCAGTGCCAGTATCGAGGCACGCTCAAGGGCGCCACCAGAGAACATGTTAACCAAGTCAATGATGGTCCCTTGTTGCTGTTCGAACAGATCGGCAAGTACAGCAGCGTCAATACCAGGAATGGGCACAAAAGAGCCGGCACGGAATACCAATAATGCCATTGCTACAAAAAGTAGGCGACTTTTCAGCTCCGCAACTCCGCCTTTTGCACTACTAAAGTTTTGTCCTGGTTGTTTTGCCATCTGTACCTCGTCCTCGAGCTAATTATTCCTCGATTTTACCGCCTGCAGCTTCGATTGCCGCTTTAGCGCCTTTAGTGACACGAACACCTTTAACGGTCACTGCACGAGCGATTTCGCCAGACAGTACGATTTTCGCCGTACGAGTGTCTTGTGCAACAACGTTTGCCGCTTTTAGCGACTCAAGGCTTACAACGTCACCGCCAACTTTAGCCAGCTCGCCTAAACGAACCTCAGCTGAAGTCAGGCCTTTACGCGAAGTAAAACCGAATTTTGGCAGACGCTGTTTCAAAGGCATTTGACCGCCTTCGAAACCTGGGCGTACTGAACCACCTGAACGTGATTTCTGACCTTTGTGACCACGGCCACCGGTTTTACCCAGGCCTGAACCAATACCACGGCCTACACGCTTCGCAGAAGGCTTTGAGCCTGCAGCCGGAGATAGAGTATTCAAACGCATGTGATTACTCCTCCACTTTAACCATGTAGTTGACTTTATTGATCATACCGCGAATACACGGTGTATCTTCAAGTTCAACAGTGTGGTTGATGCGACGTAGGCCCAAGCCACGCAGGGTCGCTTTGTGTTTCGGCAAACGGCCGATAACGCTACGAGTCTGAGTTACTTTAATTGTCTTAGCCATGTCGATTACCCCAGAATTTCGTTAACAGGCATGCCACGTTTAGCAGCTACCATTTCTGGAGACTTCGTACCACCCAGGCCATCGATCGTTGCACGAACGATGTTGATTGGGTTGGTCGAACCGTATGCTTTCGCCAGAACGTTTTGGACGCCTGCTACTTCAAGCACGGCACGCATCGCACCACCTGCGATGATACCTGTACCATCTGATGCTGGCTGCATATACACTTTAGAACCAGTGTGGCGGCCTTTTACAGCATGGTGCAGGGTACCGTCGTTCAGCGCGATAGTAATCATGTTACGACGCGCCTTTTCCATTGATTTCTGGATCGCTGCTGGTACTTCACGGGCTTTACCGTAACCGAAACCAACGCGACCGTTACCATCACCTACCACTGTTAGTGCGGTGAAGGTAAAGATGCGACCACCTTTAACCGTCTTAGATACACGGTTTACAGCGATCAGCTTCTCATGCAAATCACTTTGTTGTTTATCGTTAGCCATCTTCCACCTACCTTAGAATTTCAGACCAGCTTCACGGGCAGCATCTGCCAGTGCAGCCACACGGCCGTGGTATTGGAAACCGGAACGGTCAAAAGCAACAGCTTCGATGCCTTTTTCCTTCGCTCGCTCAGCAATGATCTTACCCACGGCTGCAGCGGCGTCTTTGTTCCCGGTGCTCTTAACTTGTTCACGGATCGCTTTTTCTACGGTAGAAGCGGCGGCGATAACTTCCGCGCCATTACCAGCGATAACCTGTGCGTACACATGACGTGGAGTACGGTGTACCACCAGGCGAGTCGCACCCATTTCCGCGATCTTGCGTCGTGCTTTGGTCGCACGACGGATACGAGATGCTTTCTTATCCATAGTGTTACCTTACTTCTTCTTAGCTTCTTTAGTACGCACAGCTTCGTCAGCGTAACGAACACCTTTACCTTTGTAAGGCTCTGGCTTGCGGTATGCGCGGATTTCAGCAGCAACCTGGCCAACTGCTTGTTTATCAGCACCGCTGATAACAATTTCAGTTTGGCTTGGGCACTCTGCTTTTACACCCTCAGGCAGAACGTGTTCTACCGGGTGAGAGAAACCAAGTGTCAGGTTAAGTTTGTTACCGGCAATGTTTGCACGATAACCAACACCTTTCAGGATCAGTTTCTTGGTAAAGCCTTCTGTTACACCAACAACCATGCTGTTGACCAGTGCGCGCGCTGTACCAGCATGAGCCCATGCTTTAGCGTGTTCCACACTTGGTGCGAAGGTAATGGTGTTTTCTTCTTGGTTTACTGCCACCATATCGTGAAGCGTGCGGCTAAGTTCGCCTTTGCTTCCTTTTACAGTGATGTCCTGACCGTCAAGTTTCACCTCTACGCCGGCAGGAACTACGACAGGTGCTTTTGCAACACGAGACATTTCCTACTCCTTATTACGCTACGTAGCAGATGATTTCACCGCCCAGACCCGCTTTGCGAGCTGCGCGATCGGTCATCAAACCTTTCGAAGTTGATACAACCGCAATACCAAGGCCACCCATCACTGAAGGCAACTCATCTTTCTTTTTGTAGATGCGCAGGCCCGGACGGCTAACTCGTTGGATTTGCTCGATAACTGGTTTAGATTCGAAGTATTTCAACGTCACTTCCAGTTCAGGCTTGTCGTCGCTATTTACTGCGACATCAGCCACGTAACCTTCTGCTTTTAGTAGCTCAGCAATTGCCACCTTTAGCTTTGACGAAGGCATTTTAACAGCAACTTTCTTTGCTGTCTGACCGTTGCGTAAGCGGGTCAGCATATCCGAAATCGGATCTTGCATGCTCATAAGTCTTTACTCCCGTGATTCAATTACCAGCTTGCCTTACGCAGACCCGGAATCTCGCCTTTCATGCAAGCTTCACGAACCTTGATTCGGCTTAGGCCGAATTTGCGTAGGTAGCCATGTGGACGACCAGTCTGGTTGCAGCGGTTACGCTGACGAGACTTCGCAGAATCACGCGGTAGCGACTGAAGCTTCAGGACTGCGTCCCAACGCTCTTCGTCTGACGTGTTGACACTTTTAATGGTCGCACGCAGGTTGGCACGCTTTTCAGCGTAGCGCGCTGCGAGCTTCGCACGTTTTACATCACGTGCTTTCATCGATTTTTTAGCCATAACAGTAACCCTTCACCTTACTTACGGAATGGGAAGTTAAAGGCAGCCAGCAGAGCTCGACCTTCCTCATCTGTACCTGCAGTAGTAGTGATAGTAATATCAAGACCACGGATACGATCGACTTTGTCATAGTCAATCTCAGGGAAGATGATTTGCTCGCGAACGCCCATGCTGTAGTTACCACGACCATCGAACGCTTTCGGGTTCAGGCCACGGAAATCACGGATACGAGGAACTGCGATCGCGATTAAGCGCTCGAAGAAGTCCCACATACGCTCGCCACGTAGGGTTACTTTACAACCAATTGGGTAGCCCTCACGGATCTTGAAGCCTGCGACTGACTTACGTGCTTTAGTGATGAGCGGCTTTTGACCAGAAATCGCGGTCATATCAGCAGCTGCATTTTCAAGCAGTTTTTTGTCGTTCAGAGCTTCGCCCACACCCATGTTAAGGGTGATCTTCTCGATCCCTGGGACTTGCATGATGCTTTTGTAACCAAATTGCTTAGATAGCTCAGCTACAACTGTCTCTTTGTAGTAATCATGCAGTTTCGCCATTGTACTACTCCAGAATTACTTAATAGTTTCGCCATTCGACTTGAAAAAACGCACTTTTTTGCCGTCTTCAAATCGGAAGCCTACACGGTCACCTTTACCAGCTGCTGCGTTAAAGATAGCCACGTTAGAAACATCAATAGCGGCTTCTTGTTCAACAATGCCACCTTGAGTGCCCAGAGCCGGAACCGGCTTCTGGTGCTTCTTCACGAGGTTAATACCTTCAACGATAACTTTACCGGTTGGTAGAACCTTAGATACTTTACCTTTCTTGCCTTTATCTTTACCGGCAAGAACGATAACTTCGTCGTTACGACGGATTTTAGCTGCCATGAGATCGCTCCTTACAGAACTTCAGGCGCCAGAGACACAATTTTCATAAACTTCTCGTTACGAAGTTCACGTGTCACAGGGCCAAAGATACGTGTGCCGACTAGTTGCTCGTTCGTGTTGTTCAACAACACGCAAGCATTGCGGTCGAAGCGAATGACAGAGCCGTCTGGACGACGTACGCCTTTACGGGTGCGAACTACCACCGCCTTAAGCACATCACCTTTTTTCACTTTACCGCGAGGAATTGAATCCTTAACGGTAACTTTGATGATGTCGCCAACGTGGGCGTAACGACGGTGAGAGCCACCCAGAACCTTAATACACATTACACTGCGAGCGCCGGAGTTGTCGGCTGCGTCCAGCATACTTTGCATTTGGATCATTGTTAGTGCTCCGCTGTTATTACATCTAGACCCATCTCGGGTCGGGCTGCCTTTTTTCAAG
>NZ_MUFH01000010.1:0-44767 GCF_001996115.1 Salinivibrio sp. MA427 | reverse complement strand
CATCATAACATCGATGCGCGACTGTTTCTGAAGGTTCTAGACGGAGCGTTTATCGGGTTTTCGCTGAAGGTAGCGTATAAGCATTGAACATCATTTATGGCTATCACTAGTCGTTAATAAAATGTAGATCTATTCTCTGCTTATCCATCAACTTGCCAAGAGACGGCCGTGTCTTTGAGTACACAAAGCTGGTGTCACTACCTTGTACCATGTCTTACAAGCATTACCTTAAACGTGGTGAGTAGGTGCCTTTTATACTGAGCCTAAGCACACAGCCTGCACTTTAGATACACCCAATGGTACACCTAATTAAAGTTAAACTGTAAAAAATCAATAAATACATTAACTTATAATTACAGTTCAAGTTACGCCAGCCGATTGAAAAAGACGCCTTAGGGCGTCTTTTTTATTGCCTAAAAACTCGTCCCTAAACAAATAACCCTTTGCCTTCTCAGAAACTGTGCTACTGTTTAGTTCTCTCCTACAGCTTAGTAGGAGCTCTTTTCTTTACCGGGCGAAAGACTCGGCAATCCTTAGCGGCCCTTCTAAGCCTAACCAGGCTTCAATAATGTCCATATCACCAAAATCAGCACACACTCCAACTCGATTAGTAGCAGGTAAAACGTCGCACGAAGACGTCGATTTAGCATCACCAACGACTCGATTCGATAACCAAGAAACATTACTCGAGAGCCAAGAGAGGTTAATCGAGAGCCAAGGGGCATTAACCCCGACGGCAATTGTTTATTGTGAAGGTCATTTTGGTAAAATTGATGGGAAAACTGCCAATGGTCTTGTCCGACACTCTCAAAAATATCGTATTCTCTCCGTTATAGACAGCTCCCTTGCAAACAAAGACGCGGGCGACATTCTCGACAAAACCAAAAACAACATCCCTATTTTCGCCGACCTCGAAGAGGCTTTACATCATGAGTCTACACGACCAGATTATTTTATTTTTGGTGTCGCGCCGTCCACAGGCTTACTGTCTGATTTAGATAAAAATGTCATCCTCGACGCCATGTCAAAACGGCTCAATATCGTTAATGGTTTACATGAATTTCTCAATGACGATGCCATTTTTGTTGATGCGAGCAAGAAGAACAACGTCCACATACTGGATATTCGCAAACCCAAGAAAAAAGAGGCGTTAAAAACATTTACTGGGCAAGTCCATAGTGTGACCTGTCCCATTGTCGCTATTTTGGGAACAGATTGTGCGCTCGGGAAACGGACCACTACGACAATATTGGCTCAAGAGCTCAGAAAGCTAGGGTTAAACGTCGTCATGATCGCCACCGGACAAACCGGTATTATTCAGGGTGAACGTTATTGTGTGGCACTCGATGCTGTTCCTTCTCAATTTTGTGCTGGCGAATTGGAGGCCGTGATCGTCGATGCCTACACCCAAGAAAACCCAGATATTATTTTAGTGGAAGGCCAAGGTGCTCTGAGTCATCCAGCCTTTTCCACGAGCTCATTCATACTGCGAGGAAGTTGCCCGACCGCAGTTATCTTACAGCATGCACCGAAACGCCTGTATCATGCGTATACACATGAACTTAAACTCCCGGTCACCGATCCCTTATCGCAACCGAAAGAGCTATTAGTACAGATCCTACTTTCAGCGTTCCCACTGCTAGAAGATAAAATTGAAGCAAAGCAGTGAGCTACCCAAAAATAGAACTCGATTGCGCTAAAATATCCCTCAACACCCAACGGCTGATTGAACAACTGACTTTAAAAGGCGTGACTGTCACTCCCGTGACCAAAAGCTGTTTGGGCCACCCTATCATTGCCAATACGCTCATTAATGCCGGCGCAACGATGCTCGCTGACTCAAGAGTAGATAATATAAAACGGATGAGAGAGGCAGGTGTCACGGTACCCACTCTATTAATACGTTCCCCGATGCTAAGCCAAATAGAGCGAGTCGTCATTGACTGCGATATCAGTCTGAATACTGAAATTGCAGTGATCCAAAAACTCTCTGACGCCGCTGGGCGATGTAATCGTATTCATCAGATCATCATTATGGTTGAGCTGGGAGATTTAAGAGAAGGTGTCATGCCCGACAACCTTATTAATCTGATCAACGATGTCATTAAACTGCCCAACATTACACTCAAAGGCATAGGTACGAATTTAACCTGCCGATACGGTGTTGAGCCAGACGATATCAATATGCAGCTTTTATCGGATCTTGCTGAACACATCGAGACGACGTTTTCGATAAGGCTAGACATCATTTCGGGCGGTAACTCGGGCTCGATTAATTGGGTACTAGCCCATCAAGGCCAAACCCGTATTAACCATTTACGGCTTGGCGAAGCAATATTTTTAGGCCTAGTCCCAAAAAATCAGCCACAAATATCGGGCTTATCATCCACAGCGATCACATTAACAGCCGAGGTCATAGAGTCGAGCCAAAAACCCTCATATCCATGGGGAAAACGAGGCGTTAATGCCTTTGGTGAAACCATCAGCCTACAAAATAGAGGTCAGGTCAACCAGGCCATTCTTGCCTTAGGCCGACAGGATGTATGTATTGACGGATTACATCCTCCCAGCGGCATGACAATCGTTTCATCATGCAGTGATCATTTAATGGTTGAGACACCAGAAAAAATGCTAGCGGTCGGTGAAACCGTCACATTTGGGTTGGACTATAGTGCTTTTCTTTCAGCCATGACGTCCGAGTTTGTCGATAAAGTTTATCGATAGCCGCTAGCTTCATCGCATCCTGTTCTTAAGCGGGTAACAGCAAGATTAACCTACACGCTTTTGCCATTTATCGATAACCGTGGCGCCAATCAGATCACCTTGCACGTTGACTGCGGTACGGAACGTATCAAGCGGGCGCTCAATGATCAGCAAGATAGCGATGGCTTCAAGCGGGATCCCCGCTGCCAGCAGCACCAACTGCATCCCAGACATCGAGCCCGATGGCATCCCTGGCGCGCCCACCGACGACACCATCGCCATAATGAAGATCATCACAATACCGGTCGTAGACAAATCAATCCCGAACAATTGCGCAAGGAACACGGCAGCAATCCCTTCAAACAGCGCGGTGCCATCCATGTTCATCACCGCCCCCAAAGGCAATACCATGCTCGCCGTAGATGGGGTGATCTTGAGCTCTTCCTTGGCTGCCTGCATAGATACCGGCAGTGTTGCCGCGCTTGATGAGGTAGCAAATGCCATCGCCAGAGGCGCAGAGATTGCACGAAATAAAGCGATAAAACCAACGCCTCCCGCGACACGTGCGATCAGCGGCAATACAATGACGCCATGTACCATCGTCAGAGCAAACACTAAAGCCGCGAAGCTAAACAGCTGACCAAATAAGTCATTGTCTCCTTGATGCGAAAACTGAAAGACAATCGCAAAAACGGCGAACGGCGCCAGTTTGATGATTCCGGCCACCAGCGTGTTAATACCTTGGTTTAAACCACGAATGGTATCAAATAGCGGGTGTTTTTCCGGCAAAGCTACAATCAGTGAAATACCAAACAAAATGGTGAAAACGACAATCGCCAGTAGATTACCACTGCTTAGCGCCTCAACGGGATTCACTAACGCCATGTTAAAAAGCTTGGTGGCAATCGCGCCAGCTCCTGCTGCATCTTGATTGATAAAGCTGATGCTCTCATCCACCGGTGGCGCACTGTTAAGCGTTTGCCACTCTGGCATCAGTAACGCTGCGCCAAGTCCCAGAATAATCGCTATGGTGGTGGTAAAACCGTAGAACAAAAGGGTGGCACCACCGAGACGTTTTAAGCGGACAACGTTGCCAATATTACTGATCCCTTCCAGCAGCGAGAGCAACACCATCACGCCGATGACGGCTTTCAGTAAACCGATATAACTGACTTTGGCCAACATGAGCAATGGATACCAAGTGGTCTGCTCCGCATTTTCTATGGGACCAAATACAGTCCCCACCAGCCAAGCCAGTGCTGCTGCCAATGCAATTTGCAATGGTAAAGAATGTTTAACTTTTTTCCACATCGTTTTTTCCCTCGCTGCAGACGGGTCTACATGCTGATGTTTTGTCTAGTTTATTGGGGTTTAATGGCGGCAAATCATAGCAAGATGAGGCGTTTAGCTCATGTAAAAGTTATGAACATTCTGGAATATCTAGTAACAAAATCGTTGGTTGGATGCGATTAAAAGCCCGCCAGTGATTGGCGGGCTAGCAGTACACGAATTACTGAGGCTGTTGGTTTTGAGGATTGAGTTCAAGGTTGACCGGCGTCTCGAGTGATTGATTGAGTGCTTTTTCCAGCGCCGATACATTCACACCCGGGCTGGCTTCGAGCAGCGCGACACCATCCATATAGCTCACCAGATCCAGACCATATTGATCAGCGAGTTTACCCGCTCGTGCTTGACTCGCTTTCACCAAAATAGAACCAGTGACTGTTAATGGTGTGCTCTGAGCAGACAAGGCAACCTTGTCACCGACCATCACCCCCATTTGCTCGCCATTCATATTGCGAGCATTATCGGCCGTATCGACCACAACATAGCGGTCACCATTTAATTCAACCGTAGCGGCATGGACACTCATTGTCAGCCCCATCGCTGCGATTACTGCAATTAACTTTTTCATACTTTTCTCCTATTAACCGCGGTGACCAATAACACGCAATGACCATTGCATTAGTTTGCCATCAGCGCTGTTATTGGGTAGGGATTTCACTTCCCCTCCCAAGCTGTATTGACGTGTTTCACCATCGGTGTCAGTAACATGTAACGTCCATTGACCCGCTGAACTTTCGCTATTGAATTTATGGCTGAGCATTAAGTGATCGGTAAAACCCTCTGGATAAGTGCTATCCAGCGCATTCGATAACATGCTGTTACGCGGCGACATAAGCACGCTGCGTGTGCCAGATGGCGATTCGAGCTCGATCAACAAATCGGACATACGGCTATGATCAATTGAGCTACGTACTTGCACCGCCTCAATAGTGAGGTCATCTGTCACTCGCACGCTATCGGCGGTGGCGGCTACTCCTGAGTCAGCAATCGGTAGCCCTGTGTCACCATTTTGGTTGTGATAAGACCAAGTCCAATCCGTAAACACTTGCTCAGGCAAAGGTTGATACGTCTTTGCCGCCTCAAGCGCCGCATTGACATCAATTAAGCCAAACCCATAGGTTGGGCTATACCAACGATCTGCCGCGTTTTGTTGCCAACCTTCTAGTCCCGTGACAGTGCGAGTCTGCCCTTGTGCCGTTTGGTAGCTTAAGCGTACATCATCACTATTCGTATCCACACGTGTAGCCGTCGTCGCTAACAAATGGCGAATATCACGCTGGGAAAGGTTCGGATAGGCCGACATTAGTAGCGCGAACGCACCCGAGGTGTTTGGTGCAGCCGATGATGTGCCATTCATGACGCTATTAAAGTCACACGTGTTGTCTATTTCAGTGCCACCGTGTAGGTCATGCGAATCATAAGGAATACGATCATTGCGGTTATAGCCCATGGTACAACCGGTCAAATCTGTGGTGATATGTGCGGGTTTATTGGTGCCGTATTCGCCTCCTGGAGCCGTCAAGAATACGTTGCTACCGACAGAAGAATACGACGATCGTTTGCCATCTGCATTCAAGGCACTGACCGTCACATTCCAATAATTTGCGTTGCTGGATGACTGGTTACTGTTTTGCCATGGCAATCCATTATTATTACCCACAGGACCAAATCGCTCTCGGTTAAACGAGGTGCGACTGAAGCCATTTCCCGCTGACTTAACAAATACTGCGCCACGCCCACCAAAAGCTTCCGTGGTCATTGTCTTGTATTGGGCATTTTGGCGACCATCATAGCTCATAGGATCATCACTATAAGGATAGCTGCGCACCCCTGAGCCACCATAGCTTTGATTGAAGACTCGGACATCATCTGAATAACCTTCACGCCCGTGACTGATCTCCCATGCTTTTTGGCTCTGATATGCCAGGTAATTATAGCCTTGTAGATTGGCAAGCGGTGCAACACCCATCCCTCCCAAGCCGTTATCACGCGCCGCCGCGATAATACCGGCCACCGAAGTGCCGTGAGCTGTATTTCGATTGCTCCACCCTTCAGGCGTCGGATCGTCATCACGATCAACGAAATCGTAAGATTTTCCTGCACGCATATTCGCCACTAGATCAGGGTGTGCGATCTCTAACCCGTCATCAACCACGGCGACATTGACGTTTTGGCCTAAAATCTCTTGTCGATGAGCCCACCAAAGATTTAAGTCATTACCTGGCTGCCCTCCTTCGCGAGCAAATGCATTCTGTCCACTATTTAGCAAATGCCATTGCTCTGCGGTAAAAGGATCGTCGCCCGGTAGACAGCGCTCGGGGCTGGTGCGCCCAATATCGATAGGTTCACTTCCTGTTAACACAATACAGGCTTGTGAGCCTGGTTCCGTCGGTGGCTCAACGGGTTCAGGCACTTTTGCCATCGCCCAAGCCCCGGAGGTATGAAAGAGCGCGCCGATAATGAGCGCAAGAGAGCTATGTTTGTGCATTTATCATTCCTTTTTACACTAACGAGAGATGTCTCATTCATGAGATACTCATCATTAGTAAAAAGAAACAAACTCAATAGAAACAGGCTATTAGTATAAACGTGATCTTGTGCCTAATTTTTAGAGCAAGTAATCTAATTCGTTGAACAAGGCCAGCAAAATTAACGTTTACGTTACATTCATATTCAAGGCGTGTGATGTGAAAGAATCCCAGAGCCTATGCCCAACCATAAATCTATTGATGCTGCCCCATCCACCATCGTAACCACTTCGGCAATTTTTGCTGTTTGACTAAACGTATTATCTGCTTTTCGCGTAATATAAAGGCGAACAAGGAGCGATAATGAACTGGATTGAAGCACATGAAGCGGGATTTCGACTTGGTCTATTCGTGCTCGTACTCGTGATCATGCTGGTCGCCGAGTGGCAATGGCCCAAACGTCAGTTAACCCGTACTCGACGTGAACGCTGGCGGGGCAATATTGCGCTCACCGCGTTTAACACGCTAACGCTTCGGCTACTGGCACCGCTTTCAGCCGTTGGTGTTGCCAGCCTTGTCGATGAATCAGGGTGGGGACTGCTTAATCAGCTCTCTTTGCCGCTTTGGGCAACGGTAATCCTCACGCTAATTATCATGGATTTGGCGATTTGGTATCAACACAAGCTATTCCATGAGATCCCTTGGTTATGGCGATTGCACTTGGTTCATCATGCCGACATGGATATTGATGTCACCACTGGCGCGCGATTTCACACCGTCGAAATCTGGCTTTCAATGGCGATAAAATGTGCACTGGTAGCCTTATTAGGTGCCCCTGTTTTAGGCGTGATTCTGTTTGAAACCGTATTAAGCAGCATGGCGATGTTTAACCACAGCAACGTCCGTTTACCACTGCGTCTCGATGACTGGCTGCGCCGTATCGTCGTCACGCCCGATATGCATCGCGTTCATCATTCCACTCGTTTTCATGAGTGCAATGCCAACTATGGCTTTAATTTGTCTTGCTGGGATCGCTGGTTTAATACCTATGTTGCTCAGCCTCGCAAAGGGCATCAGGGAATGCGAATTGGCTTAAATGAAGTGGCGCAAGCCAATGATGCGAGTCGCATAACAGGCATGCTGCGCTTACCTTTACGCTGGCGTATACTGCAGCGCACCTACCAACACGATAAGGAGCGCTAGGGCGTATGACCCACGTAATCGTTACCTCACAAAACCCTGCCAAGATTTCTGCCGTTAAAGCAGCATTTTATGACGTTTTTCCCAATACCGACTTCACGTTTACCGGCGTGTCCGTACCCAGTGATGTCGCCGACCAACCCATGACAGAGAAAGAAACCTATTCAGGCGCATGCAATCGGGTTCGGCATGCACAAGGACGTTATCAAGGCGATTATTATGTGGGGATAGAAGCAGGCTTGGATGGCCAACATACCTTTGCTTGGATGATCATAGCAAAAGACGACGCGCACGGCGAAGCACGCTCAGCGTCACTTCCCCTTCCACCAGACGCGCTCAAGGCATTGCATCAAGGCGAGGAGCTCGGTGATGTGATGGATCGAATGTTTAGCCAACAAAATGTAAAACAAAAAGGGGGCGCCATCGGTATGCTTACCGGACACCGATTAACGCGATCAAGCGTGTATCATCAAGCTTTGATCATGGCACTGATCCCGTTTATGCATCCACACCTTTATCGCTAAAAACCCAGCGCTAAAAACCCAGCACTAAAAACGGAGCCCGTGGGCTCCGTTTTTGTTTGATAGACAGGGGATCAAGAGCGGGTTTGCTCCGCCTCGCGCTTGAGCAAGTCGGCGAGCCAAATTTTGGTATCCTCATCCATCCGCTTTAATTCGTTAGAGCCTCGGGTCACGGTCGCGATCCCTACCCCAAGTAACTGACTGAGCTGGCGCTGACTCATTCTGCCTTCTAATAATTCATGCAAGATATTGATCCGAGCGACCAGAGTATCTCGCTCATCAGGCGTCAGTAGTGCTGTCAGTAATGCATCATCGTTATCGTCTTTTCCTGCTAAACGCACTAAAGAAATAACATCTTGCCAACCAGAGAATGCAGGCGATTGCGACATGGTTTCCTCTCGCTCTTTACGTGATGACAGCAATGATAACATCAATAGCGCTGAGCCAGCTCGTGCGCACTTAAAAATTGCACCGGCTCACCTAACAGCTGACGATAATAAATGTCGAACATCAAGACGTTCTGCACATAATGGCGCGTTTCGTAAAACGGAATCGACTCAATAAAAGCAATCGCATCCATATGACCTTGCGATCGTTCCAACCAACGCGACACACGATGCGGGCCGGCGTTATAGGCCGCGAATGCCAAGATACGATTACTGTCGAAACGATCTAACATCATTTTTAAGTAGCCGCTGCCAAGACGAATATTGACGCCCGGATCACTCAAGCTAGCAGGGCCTTGATAATCAAATCCCAGCTGACGAGAGGTTTCGCGTGCCGTGCCTGGCATTAATTGCATCAAGCCTCTTGCACCCACATGGGATACTGCGCGGGTAAAAAAGGCACTCTCTTGACGCGATAAGGCCATCAGTGTGGTTTTGTCTACGCCACGCTCGCGGCTGAAAAACTCAAACCACCACTGGTGTGCTAACGGGAAGCGGAGTGACAAATGGTCCCACATTTTTCCCGCAATCGTGGCTTGAACCGCGAAGTGGTACCAATGTTTTTTATTGGCATAGGCCGCCAGTAAGGCAATCTGCTCATCACTGGCACGTTGTAATACATAATACCATTCACGCTTAGCCGCATAGATTTTATCGAGCGCGATAAGCTCATTCACTCTTGCCACTACATCATTGATCGGCATTAACCCTGCTTCTTTTAGGACTGCTGTGCGTGAGGGTATTGAAATCGGTTTATCTAAATGCTGCGCCGCTGCCACGCTATAGAAATTACGCTCACCAAGCATGGAAGCAAATGCTTGATTTGCTGACGCACTATCACCAAGCTCTAGCTTGATTCTCGCCTGCCAATACCGCCACTTTAAAGACTGCTGAGCCGCTTCGCTGAGCAATGCGCGCCACTGATCCAGCGCGTGCCAGTCACCCTCGATAAGTGCAAGGCGAAACCGTCTTTCCAATAAACCATCATCATGACTCTGACGCAGCATACGATCTCGCCAGCCAGCCAATGCAGGCTCGTCATCATTCATTAATTGGCCAATCAAGTAATCGGCAATGTCTTGTCGCTCTCGTTTATCGTAATGCTGGCCCTCGACCGTGCGACGAAAGTGGCGAATAGCTTGCGCTTCATCCTTGCGAGCCAAACGCTCAAACGCCAAGCGAGTCAGTTTTTGATTAAACGGCGTCACATAACTACGCTTCGAAAAGTCGGCCACGTTCTCAGGTTGGTCATATAAGTCCAACACCTGCTTGCCAACCGCACGATCCGCCTCGGGTAACTGGCGTAACAAATAACGCATCAAACTGCGGTTGCGCGCATCGAATGTTAGAAGCATACGCTGCAATATCAAGTCACCGGTCAGCAGCCCTTGTTCCGATAAAAAATCGAATAAGTCATTGCAACTGCTATCCACGGATTGACCCGACAAATAGAGCGATTTGGCGCCACTGCGCGCTAAAGCCTGATTCCCCGCTTGACTGTGCGCATAATAATATTGGCACTGATAACGATCACTCCGTGGCACATCAGACTGGAACGCGATCAAGGTCTTCCAATCTCCTCTGTCCGCCAACAGGGTGAGATAATCCGCACGCAAACTATTCGCGAATGGCATAGTGCTATAACGCTGAATAAAGTTAGTGACCGCGTGGTGAGGCTTTTTAGAAAGGTTACGAGTGAAATCACGATAATCGAGATACGGATACAAAGGATAATCACGCAGTTGTGCTTTTAAGCGCTGAAACTGATGCAAATCACCGCTTTCAATCGCATCGATTGCCGCTTCATACTGGCGCTGGTGCGGTGTCATTTGACGACTATCAGGGCTGGCGGAAGCCTCAACCATCGGGACTGATAAGCTGGAAATCAACACGAACCCTGACACCCATACAGGAAAGAAGGCACGGGCGTGACGAAAAGCCGCTCGATATGCTGACTTGATTGGCCCGGATAATGCGATGAATCGTTCCATGTCAAAGATCGCTCCTATTGTATGCAACACCGACTGTGTAACACCGAGTAGACAACAGTTCCGCCCGCAAATTCCCTGTAGGTGGTAAGCGTTGTTTGTCGGCACGTCTCGCCATATTAGTGACCGAATATGACAATCACTGTTAAACTTGGCAAAGTTAACGTTAGAATAGCGTTTTTTATACCACAACGATTAACGTGAGCAGAAATGGCTGAGTACGTATATACCATGTCGCAGGTGAGCAAGATCGTGCCACCTAAGCGTCAAATTCTTAAAGATATTTCTTTGTGTTTCTTCCCAGGCGCCAAAATTGGGGTGTTGGGTCTCAACGGGGCCGGTAAATCGAGCCTATTGCGCATTATGGCCGGTATCGATACCGAGATTGAGGGCGAAGCCCGTGTGCAACCCGGGATCAAGATCGGGTATCTCCCGCAAGAGCCGAAGCTGGATGAAGAAAAGACAGTCCGGGAAACCGTTGAAGAAGCGGTCGGTGACGTCAAAGATGCATTAACGCGTCTCGATGGTGTCTATGCCGCTTACGCTGATCCAGATGCCGACTTCGATGCCTTAGCGCAAGAGCAAGGTGAACTCGAAGCACTGATCCAAGCTAAAGACGGGCATAACCTCGATAATACGTTGGAGCGTGCAGCAGATGCACTGCGTTTGCCCGAGTGGGATGCGCAAATCAAGCACCTTTCAGGGGGCGAGCGTCGTCGTGTTGCTATTTGCCGTTTGCTACTCGAAAAGCCCGACATGCTGCTGCTTGATGAGCCAACTAACCACCTAGACGCTGAATCCGTTGCATGGCTTGAGCGTTTCTTAGTCGACTACTCTGGTACCGTCGTTGCTATTACGCACGACCGTTACTTCCTCGACAATGCAGCGGGCTGGATTCTTGAGCTTGACCGTGGTGAAGGTATTCCGTGGGAAGGCAACTACTCATCTTGGCTCGAACAAAAAGATGTACGGTTAAAGCAAGAAGCGTCGCAAGAAAAAGCGCGTCAGAAAACCATTGAGAAAGAGCTTGAGTGGGTTCGCCAGAATCCAAAAGGCCGTCAGGCGAAATCAAAAGCCCGTATGGCCCGCTTTGAAGAGCTCAACACCACGGACTATCAACGCCGTAACGAGACCAACGAGCTGTTTATCCCACCAGGTCCACGTCTGGGTGAAAAAGTCATTGAGGTCAATAATCTGACCAAGTCGTTTGGTGATCGCATCTTGATCGATGACTTATCCTTTAGCGTGCCAAAAGGGGCAATTGTCGGTATTGTTGGTCCGAACGGCGCGGGTAAATCAACCCTGTTTAAGATGCTCAGTGGCACAGAAACCCCAGATAGCGGCACCGTTGAAGTAGGCGATACCGTACAATTGGCCTCGGTCGATCAGTTCCGAGACAGTATGGACGATAATAACACCGTCTATGATGAGATCTCCGAAGGGGCGGACATCATTCGCATCAATAACTTTGAGTTACCGGCACGCGCTTATGTGTCACGGTTTAACTTTAAAGGCAGTGACCAACAAAAACGCATTGGTGATTTGTCAGGCGGTGAGCGTAACCGTGTCCACCTCGCCAAATTGCTAAAAGCTGGCGGTAACGTGTTGCTCCTTGACGAACCGACTAACGACTTGGACGTGGAAACGCTCCGTGCACTTGAAGAGGCACTCTTAGAGTTCCCAGGCTGTGCCATGGTGATCTCGCACGACCGCTGGTTCCTTGACCGTGTCGCGACCCATATTCTTGACTATCGTGATGAAGGCCAAGTGAACTTCTTTGAAGGTAACTTTGCTGAATACACCGATTGGTTGAAAAAAACACTGGGTGCACAAGCGGCGGAGCCGCACCGGATCAAGTACAAGCGTGCAGTCAAATAATAACGCATACCACGGTAAGGGCAGCGACGGCTGCCCTTTACCTTCCCACTCTTCATCTTCTCACTCGTCATCTCAATAAACCGTATTGCCGCCTGTACTTAGCTCAGCAGAACCACGAAAACGTTTTAAATGTGAGACAAGCCACTAAATCAGTATTGTGATTGCCCCATATCACCTACACTAGAGACAGTGAATGAGGAGATGTCATCATGACAGAGCGTAGAAAATTTTCCCGCGTCATGTATCGTGTGCCGGCAATACTCAAACAAAACGAGCAGCAATGGCACGCACAGGTACTGGATCTATCTCTCAAAGGCGTGTTGCTCAGCCGTCCTGAGAACTGGCAAGCTGATCCCGAACATAACGCGTTTCTACTGGTGTTTTACCTCCATGACTCGGATGTAGAATTAGACATGGACTGCATTCTGGTAAATAACTGCGAAAATTATCTCCATCTTTACATCGATCACATTGACATTGATAGCGCCAGTCATTTAAAAAGGCTCGTTGAACTGAACGTGGGTAACGATGAACTGCTTCATCGCGAGCTTGCGCAATTGACTGACCACATGGCGGAACCGAACACTTAATCCGCACGGTCATGGACGGTATTTAATGCAGGCCAGCAGTAACCAGTCATGACAGACCACATCCATATTGCCGTAACGCACCCGAACGGGGTAAAACACTATACCCTCTGCCCGACCCGTAAAAAGGTCGTGCAAACCCTTGCATTAGTGATACTCGCGGCCCTCACCATCACCTTTGCTAGTCTGTACCTGCTTTCTGAGCGTTCGACCGAGGCCGAAGCGGCTGTTGAACGATTACGCCAAGAGCGCGCGACCTTAAATAACGAGGTGGCGATGTTGCAACAAAAACGTGATGCGCTGTCACAAACCATCGAGAACAAAGATGTTGAACTCACCGCCCTGACACAACGCGTGGTCACGGTTGAAGATATGCTCGGGCTAGAATCAGTGGCCAAAGACGCCTCGCTCACTCACCGTCTCGATGTCGCAGCGATTAACTCAGCGGTGCGTTACACCATGCTCCAGCTAATCCCGAATGGTAAACCGCTTGAAAGCTACCGACGCTCCTCGGGATATGGCTCACGAACTCACCCTGTGACAGGGAAAGAAAAATTCCATATGGGCTTAGATTTGACCTCGGACGTCGGCACGCCGGTGTATGCCCCCGCGGATGGCGTCATCGAATATGTCCGTCCCAGCCGCCGCAAAGGCTATGGTAACTTTATCAAAATCGACCACGCCTTTGGCTTTATGACACTCTATGCCCATTTGGATAAATTCAATGTCCGGAGCGGGCAATTTGTGAAAAAAGGGGATTTAATTGCATGGTCGGGTAACACCGGACTATCAACTGGCCCGCATTTGCATTATGAAGTGCGCTTTTTGGGCCGCGCCCTTGACCCTCGTCGCTTTATAAAATGGAGTACTGAAGAGTTCGATTCCTTACTCGAAAACGAAAAACGCGTGAGCTGGGGACATTTGGTCGCAGTGGTTGAAAACTTGGTCCAGACCCAGGTCCAAGTCGCCAACATGCCCGCCCCTAACCCACCGCTAAGCACCGCACAGCAGCGTGACGCAGAGGATGATCGCGCCCCGGCTAATGCTGCTATGTAGCTCAAGCAACCGCAGCTATAACTCTTCTAATACTGCCAACGCATCTGATAATTTGCTCACACCGTACACGGTCATGCCTTCAAGCGTCTGTTTGGGCATATTGGCTTTAGGGACAACCGCTTTTTTAAAGCCATGTTTCGCCGCTTCCATTAACCGCTCTTGCCCACTGGGTACCGGGCGAATTTCACCGGCCAAACCGACTTCGCCAAACACGACTAATTCTCTTGGCAAAGGCCGGTCTCTAAAGCTTGAGATCAACGCAAGCAACAAGGCCAGATCCGCGCTAGTCTCAGTCACTTTGACGCCACCAACCACATTCACAAACACATCTTGATCAGACATTTGCAGCCCGCCGTGCTTGTGTAACACCGCCAATAACAGCGCTAGACGATTTTGCTCTAACCCCACAGCCACCCGACGGGGATTAGCCAATTGCGAATAATCCACCAGCGCCTGTATTTCGACCAATAATGGGCGCGTGCCTTCCCAGACGACCATGACCGAACTGCCAGAGGTTTGCTCCTCACCACGGGAGAGAAAAATCGCCGACGGATTACTCACTTCCTTCAATCCCTGACCTGTCATGGCAAACACGCCCAGCTCATTCACCGCCCCAAAGCGGTTTTTGTGGCTGCGTAAAGTGCGAAAGCGACTATCGCTCGATCCATCCAATAACACCGAGCAGTCGATACAATGCTCAAGCACTTTCGGGCCTGCCAGTGAACCATCTTTGGTCACGTGTCCGACCATAAAAATGGCCACATTGTTTTGTTTGGCGTAACGGGTTAAGGCGGCGGCAGATTCACGGACTTGTGCCACGCTCCCAGGAGCCGATTGCACCTCGGCGACATGCATCACCTGGATGGAGTCGATCACCATGATCTTAGGCTGTTCTTTTTTCGCAACCTGACAAATGGTTTCAACGCCCGTTTCAGACAATAACTTAAGCTTATCTTTGGGTAACCCGAGTCGGTCAGCCCGCATCGCGACTTGTTGGAGCGATTCTTCCCCGGTGATATACAGTGTCGGAAAGTGGTGTGCTAAGCCCACCATGGTTTGCAATAGTAAGGTACTTTTACCCGCGCCTGGGTTACCACCGATAAGAATCGCCGCCCCCGGCACAATGCCACCACCGAGTACCCGATCAAGCTCTTTAAAACCGCTGCTCAGACGCGGTACTTCTTGCAAGTTAATATCTTGTAAGGTTTGTACGACACCCTCGGCACTGCCAGTATAACCGGCGTATTTTTCATTGCGTGCGACTTGAGGTGAAGCCGCTAACCTCACTTCGGTAATCGTGTTCCACGCCCCGCATGCAGAACACTGCCCTTGCCAACGCGGAAAATCTGCCCCACAGTCATTACACACGTAGGCTCGTTTTGTTTTTGCCATTCGCTCTCCAATACGTATGATGTCAGCTAATTCACAAAATGATTGCTATCTTATTCATTATCCCGACACTTTTCAGAGAAGATGCCGTTAACAAAGTAAGCGATTACTTTACCAGACTTTGCCATGAAGCAGGATGATTACCAGGGACTGATTGAGCAACTGCTTCCTCTGTCCCAAACCCCAAAATTTGAGGTGTTGCTCGATAAGCTCACGGCTAACGAGCCCAGCTCCGCAAAGCTGCTGATCAAAATGGAGATCAGACGGCTGATGACCCCATGCAATCGCGCCATCGACTTACGCGGGAAAGTGGATGGCGAATGCCACGWATACAGCCTGCACGGTCAAAAGCACTGGCTCGATGATGTGGCGATTAACCGCTACTACGATCGCCTCCCTATGTATAACGGCCAAATCACCCAAGGATTATGGGAAGATTTGCATAACACACCGAATAACTTTCGGGTGAAGCACGAAAAAGAGAAACAGCGCCAACAGCAAGGAAAAGGGCCGGTCAGCGATGCGTCACAGTCGGCACTCTTACCCGAAAAGCTGACATTTGGTCATTACTTATCACGCAGTGAAAGCCGCATTCATTTTGCTACACAAGTCTTAATTACGCTCAACACTGGCCATGAAGTGCATGGAGTGACCAGTGATTTATCGAACTCGGGCTGTCGGGTTCGTGTGCCTGCTGCGTTCGATTATCCACCGAGCTCAGAGGTGGTGGTTCGCTTTACCACTCTCGCACAAACATACCCGGACCCCGATCTTGAACAGGGGTTGAGTTATCGGATTATCGGCGTCGATGACAACAAAGACTCGACCAGCAATGTCTGGCTGCGGTTGCGGCTAGACACGAGCAGTGACGCGATAAAACAAGCATTAGAAGCAGAAATGACCGCGCCAGATTTTCGCGGCAAGCAAGATGGCGAAGACAAACTGCTCACGTTAAAACTGCAAAGTTACGAGCAATCTTTTTTGCATCATACCAGTGTGTTACCGCTCTATTTCGCACAAGATAAAATGGAATATGTGCTACAAACGCGACAGAATCAGGGGCTATGGGCCTACTGGCACGATAACCGTAATCAACCCGTGATCAATCACCTGTTTAACACTGAACGGTTATCACTGCTCCAACTCGACGGTGCCTCCACCAGCCAGCTGTTGCTGTACTGCTTTTCTGTTGAAAAAAACAAACAGCGTTTTTTCTACTCCGCCTCCCCCAGTGAAATGAGCGAAGAAGAGCGCCAGCTTTTTTGGCACCTGGGAGCCAAGCGCGCCTCGTGGCGCGTGTTTAAAGTGACGATGTCTGCCATTAATGCGACAGATATTGAACGCCTCCAAGATGTGTCACCCGATTGGCTTAACACCCTCAAAACGCTGACCCATGTTGCGCTGGTACAAGATGTCACTCATGCCGACGGAAGACGCAGTTACCTTGAACACCCAAAACCTCAATGCTCTAGCCAGGTCCTGCGACGTTTTTTACACCAGCGCAACCCCGTTTGYCGTGCACAGCTCATCTCATCCGATCGCCAGCCACAACGACGGGAGCCCCGATACGCTTATCGATCGGAAGTATCAATGGTTCACGCTGAACAAGGGCCTCTTAAAGGTCAGCTGATTGACTTTTCCTCTGGGGGACTCAATGTGACGCTGAAGCAACCGTTTCAAGGGGCAAGAGATGATATTGTCTCGGTATCGCTCGATGCATTTGTCAATATTGACCCGCGCGCTCCCTTGGTCGATATGCCGTATCAAGTGATTCGAGTGAGTCCGAAAAGAGACAATATTCAGCTAAAACTGACCACCGAGTCACCGAATACCCGGCGCCGACAATACTTACGCCGATTGATTGAACATAATCAGGATAAGTTAACGGTACTCGATGAACGCTTACCCGATCCGCCTCTGGTTTGGGCCATGCACCAGCTGTTGCTGACGCGTTTGACCGTACAGCCCTATTTTGTCCAACGAGATAATGGCGCTTTGTCGGTGTCTGCTGTTGGGATCAACTTACCACCGAGCCGCTTACACCGTTTTCTCGAACGGGCGGGTGGCGGACGTCAATTATCTTTTTATCCGGTTTTCGGCGATAAAATTTTAACGCGAACCCATGAAGTGACTCGTCCATCGCAACCGCTCAATGAATTAGTCCGTGAGTACTTTGTGTGGATAGATATCCAAGCCGACAAAGTGCGAGCGGTACATACCTTTGCCGATAGCGAGTTTGAATCGGACGATGCACGACGTAAATTCGTTCAGTTGGCACAAAAAGGCGGCACGTTTGCCGTGATACGCAATCGCATGACGCCTCTGACTCACGCAGAGCAAGACATTGAGCCATCACAATTATCGGCGCTACTCAAGCGTGACACCCATAAAGCACGCCAACTCGAAGACGAATTTATCTCGCTGTGTGCGTACGGTGAATTAGTGGATGTCACCGACGAAGTATTGATGCGCTTGGGCCGTTAACGGGGTTGCCAGCTAATTTTCCCCGCTCGCAAGCTCGCAGAGAGCACGCAGAGCACGCCCCCAAGCCAACAATGTTTCACTGCGGTTTGTGCTCGAGCATTCACGGTTGGCTTGGCGTGATAGGCAATGCCGAGTCCAGCCGCCTCCATCATCGCCAGATCATTGGCGCCATCCCCGACCGCTAAAGTATTCTCAGAATCAATATCGTACTGCTGCGCCAGTGTGGTTAAAATATCCGCTTTGCGCTGGGCATCAACAACAGCCCCTACCACGTCGCCAGTCAATTTCCCCTCGTCAACGCCAAGCTGGTTTGATTCGGCATAATCTAGCCCTAACTGATGCTGAAGGTGATCAGAAAAGTGAGTGAAGCCGCCAGACGCGATTGCCACGTACCAGCCGTGTGCTTTTAAGCTTGCGACTAACGCCGCCATTTCTGGCATTAACGGTAAATGCGCTTTCACCTCATCAAGAACAGCAATATCTGTACCTTTAAGCGCAGCCACACGTTGGCGCAGGCTCGCCTCAAAATCAAGCTCTCCGAGCATTGCCCGCTCTGTCACCGCCGAGACCGCCTCACCTACACCTGCAAGTGCGGCAATTTGATCAATACATTCAACCTCAATGGCTGTTGAGTCCATATCAAACACAGCCAATCCAGGTTTACTTAAATCTGGCAATGCGTGCAGATCTGCACAATCTAATCCGAGAGCATCAATCACGGCTCGGTGATCGGGCGTGAGCTCACCACTCATTAATAAAACCTGATACGGGCCGACACACCACGCATCCATGACGTCGACTACGTGACCGGTAAAAAAAGCAATATTGTCTAAATGATCAACGCTAATGGTCTCAGCGAAGAGAATCCAGCCACCGTTTCGGCGACGATAGGGAAGCGTGCGGGTAACAGTGGGAAAGCGACGATACAGTCCGGATCCGCGGTAAATTGCCAAGGGCTTAGCCTTATCCATGGTCAGTATTTTCCTTTTCAGCTCTCAAGCAGAGCCTCGTCAATAAAACAATCGAGATGAGGCTGTGATACCATAAAAAGTGTACTCAGCTCCAGTGCTAATTACGCCGTCAAGACGGCTTTGAGGTAGGTATGTTTTCAATTTCGCGCAAAGCGCTACGGCGAACCACTCGGTGGGGAATTCTGATCAGTGCATTCAGTGCCATTGCGGCGTTAATGCTCTATAGTACGACCTTAAGCCAACGCCAGTATCAAGCGCTTTATCAGCAAACCGATCAGCTCGCCCAGTTAATGACACGTCAAATCGGCGCGCAAGCCTATGATGCATTGGTCGACAAAAATTACCAGCCACTGCAAACCCTCGCCGACCAGCTAGCGACCGAGCCTTTGATTCGCGATGCCAGCTTTTATCAACTTAACGGGCGCCCCGTTGTCCGCTCTACCCATGCGTTGCCGCTTGAAACCGCCGTGGGCCTCACCACGCCGCTTGGACTCGAAAGCGAAGGACGACAGCAATTAATGACGCCCATTAGCCGTGATGGCGATATTATCGGCTTTTTACGCCTCACGCTTGAACACCAATCGGTGATTGATCATGCCAAACAACAGATCCAATCGACCATTACTGAGCTTCGTGCCCTACTGGGACTGGCGCTGTTTCTCGGCGCGCTATTGATGGCCATGCTACTACGGCGCGACAACCGATCACGCATACTGCCTTGGTAACGCCATCATAGTGTCGGCAATCTAATCAGTTTGATAGGCAACAAAAAAAGAGATGGCATGCTGCCATCTCTTTTTATTGCGATCACTCGGAGACGATTACAAGAATGACTTGCCGTAATCCATTGGTGAGGTATCAAAATACTGTGCCAACGATTGGCCAATATCCGCAAATGTTTCGCGGCGACCTAGCGAGCCGGCTGGCACTTTTTTACCATAGACCAATGCCGGGATGTGCTCACGAGTATGATCCGTACCTGGCCAGGTTGGATCACAGCCGTGGTCTGCAGTCAGTAGCAGCACATCATCGTCTTCCAACATCGCCATAATTTCAGGCAAGCGGCGGTCGAAATACTCGAGTGCAGCCGCATAGCCGGCAACATTACGACGGTGGCCATACGCGGAATCAAAGTCGACAAAGTTAGTGAAGACTAAACTGTTGTCGCCCGCTTCTTTGATCGCATCTTTAGTGGCATCAAACAGCGCTTCAAGGCCAGTTGCTTTGATTTTCTTGGTGATCCCGCAGTGAGCATAAATATCAGCAATCTTACCAATAGAAATGACATCACCGCCTTTCTCATCGACAATTTTTTGCAGTACGGTGGCTGACGGTGGCTCAACCGATAAATCACGGCGGTTACCGGTACGCTCGAACTGGCCTTTACCTGGACCAACAAACGGGCGCGCAATCACACGGCCAATATTGTAGTCTTCCAGCTCTTCACGCACGATCTGGCAAAGATCATACAGATTGTCTAGCCCAAAGGTGTCTTCGTGGCAGGCAATCTGGAACACAGAGTCTGCCGAGGTATAGAAGATCGGTTTCCCGGTTTTCATGTGCTCTTCACCAAGATCGTCGAGCACCTGCGTTCCCGATGCATGGCAGTTACCGATATAGCCCGGTAGCCCTGCACGCTCAACAATGCGGTCAAGCAGTACTTCTGGGAAGCTATTGGTCAAATCAGAAAAATACCCCCACTCAAACAAGACAGGCACACCGGCAATTTCCCAGTGGCCAGATGGGGTATCTTTCCCTGACGACAGCTCTTTGGCATGCGCATAAGCACCAATGATCTCGGCGTGAGGATCCAGTCCTTCAGGGAAATAATCTGATGATTCTTCACAGGCTTTGCCGAGTCCAAGTTTGGTCATGTTAGGCAAAGACAGTGGACCTTTGCGATCGGCGTTGTCGGCTTCACCTTTTGCGCACGCTTGTGCGATGTGGCCAAGGGTGTTAGCGCCTTGGTCACCAAATTTTACGGCGTCTTCAGTGGCGCCAATACCAAATGAGTCTAAAACTAATACAATTGCGCGTTTCATGATCGCCTCCATTAGACGTCTTGTAAGCTGATACGACGATATACGTCCGGCGTAGAATTGGGTGCCTCATCAGCTACTTTTACTGCGGTTCGCACCGCATTGGCCGCTTGTTGCCATTGCTCTTCAGTTTGAGCGTGGAGCATGGCGAGCGGTGTTTGCTCATCCACGTTTTGCCCCAGACGAATCATTTCGTTCAACCCAACGGCATAATCAATTTTATCGCTGGCAACCCGACGGCCGCCACCTATTTCTATAATAGCCATGCCCAATCCCCGCGTATCCATCGCGTTGACCGTTCCAGCACGGTCGGCATAGACAGGCTTAATGACTGACGCTTTGGCCAGGTATTGATCCGGCGACTCGACAAAGTCAGAGGGACCCCCTAGGCCTGCGACCATTTTGGCAAAACACTCGGCAGCACGACCGCTATCCAATGCGTGATCCAATTTTTGTTTCGCTTGCGTCACATCTGACGCTAGTCCGCTCACCACCAGCATATCCGCACACAGTGCCATGGTCACATTGTACAGGCGAGGGTTGCGGTAACGACCGGTCAAAAAGTCGACCGCTTCTTTCACTTCCAATGCATTTCCCGCCGACGATGCCAACACTTGGTTCATATCAGTGAGCAACGCACTGGTTTTGGTGCCGGCGCCATTGGCCACGCCCACAATCGATTTCGCCAGCGCCTCTGAATCTTGATACGTGGGCATAAACGCCCCCGATCCTACTTTGACATCCATAACCAAAGCATCGAGACCTGCCGCGAGCTTTTTCGACAAGATTGACGCCGTGATCAATGAGATATTATCGACGGTGGCGGTGACATCTCGGGTGGCATACACACGTTTATCGGCCGGTGCCAAAGAGCCAGTTTGGCCAATGATCGCTACGCCAGCATCACGTGTGACATCACCAAACACCTGGTTGCTTGGCATGATGTTATAACCGGGAATAGACTCCAGTTTATCAAGTGTGCCGCCGGTATGGCCTAAGCCACGACCTGAAATCATCGGCACATAACCGCCGCATGCCGCCACCATTGGGCCCAGCATTAACGAGGTCACATCACCAACGCCCCCTGTCGAGTGCTTATCCACGATTGGGCCATCAAAATGCATGTGTGACCAATCGATGGTCATACCGGAATCGCGCATCGCACAGGTCAGAGCCACACGTTCATCCATGGTCATATCATTGAAGTAAATCGCCATCGCAAATGCAGCAATTTGGCCTTCCGACACCGAGTCATTCGCAACACCCTGGATGAACGAATAAATTTCTTCTTTGCTTAACGCGATGTTGTCGCGCTTCTTACGAATAATTTCCTGAGGTAAGATCATGCATCCTCCTTACCAGCACAATACGTGAGCGACCGAGTACACGATCCTCGCTCGCCCTACCGTTTGGGTGAGTGGCAACTTACTTAATAGCCA
This sequence comes from Salinivibrio sp. MA427, assembly GCF_001996115.1. Lineage (NCBI taxonomy): Bacteria > Pseudomonadati > Pseudomonadota > Gammaproteobacteria > Vibrionales > Vibrionaceae > Salinivibrio > Salinivibrio sp. MA427. The sequence goes on along the minus strand of NZ_MUFH01000010.1, from coordinate 22,251 downwards.
CCTTCAGCCGCTTTTTCGCCTTCACCCAAGGTGTGGAGTAAGTTCGCCAACAAGCTAGATGCGCCAAAACGATAGTGGCGGTTATCGGCCCATTGGTCGCCGAGAATGCGATCGGCCATAGCCAGGTATTGCTGCGCATCTTCTGCGGTGCGCACGCCACCGGCTGGCTTAAAGCCAACACGTGCTGCAACGCCTTTGTCTTTGATTACATTCAGCATGATCTCAGCCGCTTCAGGCGTGGCATTGACAGCCACTTTACCGGTAGAGGTTTTGATAAAGTCGGCCCCCGCCTCAATGGCAATCTCCGAGGCGCGCTTGATCAACGCCTCAGTTTTAAGTTCACCGGTTTCGATGATCACTTTAAGCAACACCTTGTCACCACATGCCGCTTTACACTGTTTCACCAGCTCAGCGCCAGTACTTTCGTCACCAGCAATCAGCGCACGGTATGGAAAAACAACGTCCACTTCATCGGCGCCATAGGCAACGGCAGCTTTAGTTTCTGCTACCGCAATATCAATGTCATCATTGCCATGGGGGAAATTAGTCACGGTCGCGATACGGACATCTGGCGTGCCTTGTTCGCGTAATGTTTTTTTCGCAATCGGAATAAAGCGCGGATAAATGCAGACAGCAGCCGTATTACCAACAGCCGTTTTCGCGTTCTGACACAGGGTGATCACTTTTTCATCGGTGTCATCATCATTCAGCGTGGTCAGATCCATTAATTTGAGTGCGCGTAGGGCCGCGGTATGTAATTCGTTCATTGGATATCTCCAGTCCTCATTCTTTTGCCAAACAGGTATTGGGTTGGCCACTGTGTTGGCAACCGTCACTTGTAGCCGGTTGCTGCTCAGCGGACTTGGCTCCATGAAGTTTGAGGCTGGACCTTGCGCCGCCTTCAACCAACCATCCTTGTTGCCGCGTGCAAACACATTTGTGTTCGCAGTTCTACCATTGGACGTTTTCGATTGGGGCTAGCCACACCTTTGTTGCTAACCATAAGAGGAAAATAAAGATTGTGGCGCCACCAAACTTTGACGGCCTTCACTTATTTTACCAACGCCGTTTCGGCAAAACTAGTTTTTACCGTTTCTGTTGGAAAATACAGTGTTGCTTGGCAGAATCAATACGGGTTAGCTGAAAAACCGTTCGATAATCCACTGGTAGCCGATCCCACCTAAGTAGACACCAACAATCCCCATCACGCCCGACAAAACCGGTGGCGCGGGGATAGGTAACTTGATCGCACTAAACAAAACACCGACTAAAAACCCGGCGACTACCGCAAGGAGCACTTCCTGCATCGTTTTTCCTTATTTTGTTAACCAGCTTCACTTTATTTATCGGATACTCCCTGAGTATACACCCTATAAAAAAACGCCACACAGATTCACTGTGTGGCGTTCTATGTGGCACGATTTTTTCGCGCGTAAACGATTAACCAGCCATGGTTAGCGTCACAAATAGACCCGCAATTGTTGCCGCCATCAGGTTAGACAAGGTACCAGCAACCACCGCTTTGACACCAAAGCGTGCAATCTCTGGACGACGGCTAGGCGCCAGACCACCGAGACCGCCAAGCAAAATGGCCACCGATGACAAGTTAGCAAAACCACACAATGCGAATGAGATAATCGCTTTGGTTTTCTCCGTCATCTCAACACCCGTTGCCGCAACAACTTGTGCGTTATCGCCAAGATATTGGGTGAAGTTGAGGTAAGCGACAAATTCGTTGACGACGATCTTCTGACCGATGAAAGAGCCGGCAACCACTGCTTCCTCCCATGGCACACCGATAAGGAACGCAAATGGGGCAAACAAGTAACCCAGGATCAGCTCAAGCGTAATGTCTGGATAACCAAACCAACCGCCGATACCACCTAGCATACCGTTGATAAGAGCAATCAAACCGATAAAGGCAAGTAGCATTGCACCCACGTTCAGGGCCAGTTGCATACCTGAAGAGGCACCACCAGCAGCGGCATCGATGACGTTAGCTGGCTTTTCAACGCCTTCTGCGGTGGCATCGGCCATTTGTTCAACTGGCTCTTCAGTTTCTGGCTTGATGATTTTAGCAAACAACAGACCACCAGGCGCCGCCATAAATGAAGCGGCAATCAAGTACTCAAGCGGTACACCCATTGACGCATAACCGGCCAATACACCACCGGCGACAGAGGCAAGACCACCACACATCACGGCAAACAGCTCTGATTGGGTCATGCGCGGGACAAAGGGACGAATCACGAGTGGCGCTTCTGTTTGACCCACGAAGATGTTCGCAGTCGCAGACATGGATTCGGCACGCGAGGTCCCCAAGGCTTTTTGCAAACCACCACCGAGTACGTTAATCACAACCTGCATAATACCCAGGTAGTAAAGCACACTGATCAGTGATGAGAAGAATACGATAACAGGCAGAACTTTCAGTGCGAAGACGAAACCGCCACCGCCGAACAGTTCAAACATTTTGTCAGAAACCAGTCCACCAAAGATGAAGCTGATCCCTTCGTCACCATATGCGATGACGTTGGCAACGTATTGTGATGCGCCGTAAAGAATGTCACGACCTACGTCGACATACAGTACGAAAGCACCGAAAAAGAGTTGGATAGCAAATGCGCCACCCACGGTACGGAGGTTAATGGCTTTGCGATTATCAGAAAGGAGAACAGCTATTCCTAGCAGTACAACCATCCCGATTACGCTCATCAGCAGGCTCATAGTATTGGCATCCTCAAAGTAAAAAGTTGGCGTCTCGACAGAGTGGAATTTGGCTTCCGGGGAGGGATTATACGCAGAGCAGTCACATTAAAGTAATATTCCAATCACAGTTCGCTGTAAAACTATTTTGCAATGCATCAATAAGTATGACTTTGATCTAGTTTTGTGAGCTTATGCAACCGCAAACGTTTGTCTCACGCACGTTCGCGCTTAGTGAAAGCCAAACATTCTTTCAACATTGCCTGATGTTTCAGCCACCAGGTGATCTCTATCACAGCTTTTTAACGCGGTGACCACATCGACCACCCGAGATACCTGGGCGGGTGTGTTGGGTTTTCCTTGATATCCCGCAAGCGGCATGTCAGGAGCATCGGTTTCCAAGAGCAAATGGTTGAGCGGTAAGCGCGCGATAGCTTGACGCGTTTTATTCGCCCGCTCATAGGTGACGGTGCCCCCCACGCCGAGCATTAGCCCAGCATCAATAAATTGTTTGCCTTGTTGCTCGCTACCGCTAAACGCATGCAGCACACCGCGCACGCCAGGATACGCTTTCACCAGACGCAGCAAGTCGTTATGAGATTGACGGCTATGCAAAATAATGGGTAAGTCATAACGGCGAGCAAGCCATAACTGACCATCAAGTAAGGCGTGCTGGCGCTGCTTCATCTCTGGAGTGTGCGCGACAAAATAATCCAGACCGGCTTCGCCGACCGCCACGCAGGACAATGGCCGTGATACCAACGCGTCTTCTAATGCGGCGAGGCTGTTGTCTGTGTGCGTATCGAGAAAACATGGATGTAACCCCAAGCCAGCATACATCTCAGCAAAACGTTCCGTCAGCGCTAATACCGCCGGCCAGTTTTGTTCATTGACACTCGGTACCACCATGCGCGTGACGCCCACCTCACGCGCCGCTTGCCAGTATTGATCCGGCGCCTGATTAAAAGGGGAAAAATCGAAGTGACAATGGGTATCAATCATGCTTTAACCGCCAAAACCACCTTCATCATCGCTGTCCTCTCGAGAGTAGAATGCCGTCTATATAGACGGCATTATAGAAGGTTTACCCCTCATTCACAGTGGGGCAAGACGCTCTGCCTACCTCACTGCGATGTCTTTGACATAAGCCAAAATCACTTAGTGCTCACGGGTGGCTCTGAGATCAATGTCTGGAAAACGCTCTTGCGTCAGGTTGAGGTTGACCATCGTCGGCGCGATATAGGTCAGGTTATCGCCGCCATCCAGCGCGAGATTAGCTTGATTTTTGCGCTGGAATTCATCCAGCTTCTTCTCATCCTTGCACTCAACCCAACGCGCAGTGGCGACATTGATCGGCTCGTAGAGTGCGTCAACGTTATACTCGGCTTTCAAGCGCGCCACCACCATATCAAACTGCAGGACACCGACCGCGCCAACAATTAGATCGTTCGACTGCATCGGGCGGAATACCTGTACCGCGCCCTCTTCAGATAACTGAATGAGGCCTTTCAATAGTTGCTTTTGACGCAATGGATCTTTGAGACGAATGCGACGGAATAGCTCAGGCGCAAAGTTCGGGATCCCGGCAAATTTAAGATCTTCTCCTTGGGTAAAGGTATCGCCAATCTGAATGGTGCCATGGTTATGCAGGCCAATAATATCGCCGGCAAACGCATCTTCAGCCCGTGACCGATCCCCTGCCATAAAGGTCACCGCATCAGAAATATTGATTTGTTTGCCTAAACGTACATGGCGCAGCTTCATTCCCTGCTGATACTTACCGGAGACAATACGCATAAAGGCAATACGGTCACGGTGACGTGGATCCATATTGGCTTGGATTTTAAACACAAAGCCTGAGAATTTATCTTCATCGGCACTCACTTCACGATCATGAGTTGACCGCGCCATCGGCTTAGGCGCCCACTCGGTCAAGCCGTCCAGCATATGATCCACACCGAAGTTACCCAGTGCGGTACCAAAGAATACCGGCGTCAGCTCACCGCTTAAGAACAGCTCACGATCAAATTCATGCGAGGCCCCCATCACCAACTCCAGCTCGTCACGCAAATCTTGCGCAATGTCAGAGCCAATTGCGTCATCCAGCTCAGGGTTGTCCAAGCCCTTGATGATACGAGCATCCTGGATTTTATGCCCCTGACCAGACTGATAGAGAATGCTTTCATCACGGTGAATGTGATAAACACCTTGGAAGCCTTTGCCGCAGCCAATTGGCCATGATACTGGCGCACAGGCAATATTGAGCTCACTTTCGACTTCATCAAGCAGCTCCATCGGATCGCGAATATCTCGAYCCAATTTGTTCATAAAGGTGATGATCGGCGTATCACGAAGGCGAGTCACTTCCATCAGCTTACGGGTCCGGTCCTCAACCCCTTTCGCGGCATCAATGACCATCAAACAAGAGTCAACCGCCGTCAATGTTCGATAGGTATCCTCCGAGAAATCCTCGTGCCCTGGGGTATCAAGCAGGTTTACCAAGCAGTCGTTGTAAGGAAATTGCATCACCGAGGTGGTCACCGAGATCCCACGCTCTTTTTCCATGTCCATCCAATCTGACTTGGCATGCTGGTTAGTATTTGACATAGCAGGTTATCTTCTTGTTTGATTCAGGCGGCAATCGAGCGCCAACTGAGGAGGTAAATCACAAAGGTGGCGTATTTTCGCTGATCTTGTAGCCAGCTTCAATTCACAAATCTGACTTGGCACGGTTATCTGCACACGTTAGGGTCAAGCTTGCTTGCCAAATCCATCACAAATGTCGTCAATTGACGGCCCTGTGGTGTCGTTATTAGTGAAGCACGTGTATAATTAGCGCCACTTTCAGCTGTAAAACAGTCAACAACGTCGACCATTAGGTCGCGACTATTGACAGCATACTGCCCATCAAGATCAATCATCCGCGCAGCGTGCTTTCATTAGTCGCGATGGTGAACAGCTGAAAGCCGACAATTAGTGAGATAAATCAAAGGGTTTATCCCTCAGCAACAAGGAAATAATCTGTGAATCCAATCGTAAAAACATTCCAATACGGCAATCATACTGTGACATTGGAAACGGGCGTCATGGCACGCCAAGCCAATGGTGCCGTCATGGTCAGCATGGACGATACCTCGGTATTCGTCTCTGTTGTAGGTAAAAAAGAAGCCGCCGAAGGCCAAAGCTTTTTCCCTCTAACCGTCAACTACCAAGAGCGTACATACGCTGCAGGTAAAATCCCAGGTGGTTTCTTCAAACGTGAAGGCCGTCCATCTGAGTCAGAAACCCTCACTGCACGCTTAATTGACCGCCCAATCCGTCCGCTTTTCCCTGATTCGTTCAAAAACGAAGTACAAGTCATTGCGACGGTTGTGTCTGTTAACCCAGCCGTTAGCCCTGACATTGTCGCCATGCTGGGTACCTCTGCCGCCCTAGCGATTTCAGGCATCCCATTCAACGGCCCGATTGGCTCGGCACGCGTAGGTTATATCAACGACGAGTTGGTTCTTAACCCAAGCCCAGCGCAACTCGACGAAAGTAAGCTGGACCTGGTTGTTGCAGGGACAGAAGGCGCAGTACTGATGGTTGAATCAGAAGCTGATCGCTTGAGCGAAGAGCAAATGCTGCAAGCCGTGATGTTTGGTCACGAGCAACAGCAAACCGCTATCAATGCCATTAAAGAGTTCGCGGCTGAAGTCGGCACGCCTCAGTGGGATTGGAAAGCACCTGAAGTTAACGCTGCCCTACAAACCCGTGTGGCAGAAATGGCACAAGGTCCATTGGCTCAGGCATACCAGATCACTGAAAAAATGGCCCGTTACGAGCAAGTTGGCCAGGTGAAGCAAGACGTGGTTGCCGCTTTGCTAAGTGAAGACGAAAGTCTCAATGAACGTGAAATCCTCGGCATGCTTGGCGACCTAGAAAAAACCGTGGTTCGTGGTCGTATTATCGCCGGCGAACCGCGCATTGATGGCCGTGAAAAAGACATGGTTCGCGCCCTTGATGTCCGTACCGGCGTATTGCCACGTACACACGGCAGTGCCTTGTTTACCCGTGGTGAAACGCAAGCGCTAGTAACGGCGACCTTGGGTACCCAGCGTGATGCGCAAACCATTGACTCGATCATGGGTGAGCGCCAAGAAGGCTTCATGCTGCATTACAACTTCCCTCCATACTGTGTGGGTGAAACTGGATTTGTTGGCTCACCAAAGCGCCGTGAAATCGGCCATGGCCGTCTCGCTAAACGTGGTATCGCCGCGGTGATGCCAAGCCAAGACGATTTCCCGTACACATTGCGTGTGGTGTCTGAGATCACCGAATCTAACGGTTCGTCATCCATGGCATCTGTCTGTGGTACATCGCTTGCGCTGATGGATGCCGGTGTACCGGTGAAAAAATCCGTTGCAGGTATTGCCATGGGTCTGGTGAAAGAAGGCGACGAGTTTGTTGTTCTTTCGGACATCTTGGGTGACGAAGATCACCTCGGTGATATGGACTTTAAAGTGGCCGGTACCGACGACGGTGTGACTGCGCTACAAATGGACATTAAAATCGAAGGGATCACCAAAGAGATCATGCAAATCGCCCTGAACCAAGCAAAAGGCGCACGTCTGCACATCTTGGATGTCATGGATCAAGCGATTGGTTCAGCCCGTGATGATATCTCTGAGTTTGCCCCTCGTATCCATACCATGAGCATCAATCCTGATAAGATCCGTGATGTGATTGGTAAAGGCGGCGCGGTGATCCGTCAGCTGACCGAAGAGACCGGCACTACGATCGAAATCGACGACAATGGTACGGTAAAAATTGCTGCTACTGATGGCGACGCGGCAAAAGATGCGATCTCTCGTATCGAAGCGCTTACCGCCGAAGTAGAAGTGGGCCGCATCTATACCGGTAAGGTCCAGCGCATTGTTGATTTCGGTGCGTTCGTCTCTGTGATTGGCGGTAAAGATGGCCTGGTTCACATTTCTCAAATCGCCGATGAGCGTGTTGAGAAAGTGACCGATTATCTTGAAGTTGGCCAAGAAGTGGACGTCAAAGTGCTCGAGGTTGATCGCCAAGGACGCATTCGCCTAAGCATGAAAGAAGCCGCATCTGAGAAAGGCTCAGACAAGCCTTCAGAAGACGCCGCACCTGCGGAGCAAGCGCCAAGTACTGACGCTTAGAGTCATCGAGTTATTCATGATATAAAGGGGGCTGAGGCCCCCTTTTTTTTACACGGAGATGCGCCTTCATGACCGTTTTTTATAAACCACTGACCAATGTGGCGCTGTTATTGCTGATGATGACGTCATTGTTGCTGACAGGATGTAGCAGTCAGTGGACCTTCCCACCGATGGCCGTTCCCTTGCAGCCAACACTGCAACAGGAAGTCCACTTGGCACGCATCGATCAATTACTCGCACGAAAGGATTTAAGCGACGAGGCACGTGCGCAACTGCATTATGAACGTGGATTAATGCACGATAATCTTGGCATGCGCGACTTAGCACGATTAGATTTCAACCAATCTTTATCTTTAAAGCCTGACCAACCCGATGTATTCAATATTCTCGGTGTCTATTTTACTCAAAATGGCCATTACGATGCGGCTTACGAAGCGTTTGACTCAACGTTAGAGCTTGATGATAGCCATAGTTATGCCGAACGTAACCGCGGTATTGCCCTGTATTATGGCGGGCGCTATCGTCTGGCCTATCAAGACTTACTTAATCACTACCAAGAAGATCGCGACGACCCTTATCGCCTGATTTGGCTTTATTTAGTGGAGCGCGATTGGCAAGGTGAATCCCAAGCTCAACAAGCATTGTTAACCCGCAAAGCAAACGCCGAGACAACCGGCTGGGGCTGGCAACTGGTAGACATGTATCTGGGGGTGATCAGCGAGCGCGAGTTGCTTGAACAATTAGCCGCTCAGGGCAAAGATAACCAACAATTAGCAGAGCGCCTGTGTGAAGCGTATTTTTATCTCGCCAAACGGTACCAATATCAAGGCGATAACGATCGCGCTGTCGCGCTTTATAAGCTCGCCATGTCAGGCAATGTCTATCAATTTGTTGAGCATCGTTACGCGCTACTTGAACTCAACCGCCTGGCTTACCGTCAGCCATAGCCCATGCTTGCGACCAATATGCCACACTAAAAAGAGCAAGGTTTTCCTGCTCTTTTTTATTTTCACTGACACATAATCATCACGGGCGGGTGGGCGCTAATAGCTGTGGCGGTTGATTTTGCGGCTTATTTTTATGTAGCAATTGTTCAAACTCTCGCTTCGGCATCGGAGAGTGAAAGTAATAGCCTTGAATGGTGTCGCAATGTAGGTTGGTTAACACCGATGCTTGCTGGCGAGTTTCGACGCCCTCAGCCACCACCGTCATCTCCATCGCTCGCCCAAGGTGGATAATACTTTCCACCAGCGTCACCTGCTTACTGAGCGCATCCATCTCATGGATAAAGGCGCGATCGATTTTGAGCTCATCAAGCGGAAAGCGCGCGAGATAGGACAACGACGAGTACCCTGTCCCGAAATCATCAATCGATAACGCAAACCCTAATGATTTAATCGCATTCAACATGGTCAGCGCGTGCTCATCATTTCTCATTACCGCGCTTTCGGTAAGTTCAAAGGTAATATCTTCAGGATTGGCGCCGGTNTGTTCAATTAACTTAGGACTACTAAATTGCTCAGGCGATAAATTGATCGCGACCCGGCCCGGTAATAATCCTTGTTGCCGCCAACGATGAACATTTTGAAACACTTCCCGCATCACATGGCGCCCAAGCGCCTCTATCAAGCCGCAGCGCTCAGCCACAGGGATAAAACGCCCTGGACTGATGTAACCTTCCACTGGATGCTTCCAGCGCACCAAAGCCTCTGCGCCATTGATACGAAAATCACCCGCATTCACTTTGGGCTGATACCAGACTTCTAGGCTTTTGCTTTGCAATGCTTTTTGCAGCTCAATTTCCAGCCACAGACGCATCCGCGCTTCTTTACTCATACTGTCGTTATACTCAACCACACGGTTTCGGCCTTGCTCTTTCGCCTCATACATTGCCGTGTCGGCATTTTGCAGTAATTGTCTGGCATCTTTGCCGTCTTCAGGGTAGCGCACCATCCCCAGGGAACAGGCCAAATATTTGCTAAAGTAGTGCAGTTCAAAAGGCTGGCTAATCGCGCCAACAACCTTGTCAGCTAACTGCTCGACCATGTCTTCAGTGGCAGGTTTGGGTAGGATCACCGCAAATTCATCGCCCCCCAAATGACCAATAATGGTGTCGGCGGAAAGCAGTGCGCGTAAACGTTGTGCGATATCTTGCAACACCCGATCACCCACGTGGTGGCCTAGCGAGTCATTGATGTTTTTAAAATTATCCACGTCAAGATATAACATGGCTAAAGGCGTCTGCGCACGGATCAGTTTATCCAGTTCACTGCTAAAGCCATAGCGATTATACAATCCTGTCAAGGCATCGATATTGGCCCATTGCGGCTCGCCGACTTTGCTTATTTCATCGTGTTGTGCGGGTTGCAGCCGCTTCACCTCTGTATAAGGCGCGTGTAAGCGCAACATAGTGGCTTGTTTACCTAATACCTGAATCGGCGACTGAGAAAGGCGCACAGACGCACCTTTTTTACTACTCAATGCGTCAATGCACTCGCGATCATTGGCACTCGCCAAGCGCTCTATCACCGAATGGTTTTGATCGGCAAGCGCTAAATAATTCGCCACCGGCTCACCGAGCAAGTCGTCTGCGGATGCCACCCCTAGCAAGGTCGCTGCAGCAGGGTTCGCGGAGAGAATACAACCGTCCTCCACCAGGCAACAGCCATCGTCGATCAACGAACTTAAACGATGATATTTTTCATCCGCTTCTTCCAGCGCACTGGCTAAGATTTGACGCTCCGAGGTGTCAACTGCATGGAAAATAACACAAGGCTGTCCTTGCTCATCCTTATAGTTTTTAAGCGGTGCCACACTGAAATGAAAGCTTGAGCTATGATACTCATCCGCAATCACCACTTCTCCTTCCGCGCCATCCCCGCGTCTTGCTTTCTCATAATGCGGTTTTACCGCTTGATAAAACGCCTCGCCTAGCGTGTCTTTGTCACAAAGCCCCTTCAACGAGACAGAAGAAAGACCCGCCAACTCACAATAGCGCGGGTTAGCGTACACGTAGCGATCGGTACTATCTAGAATGGCAAAAAGGAACGGACTGTTATCGGTTAAGCAGTAAAACCAATCATTTAACGACGATATTGGCATGGGGGCTCACATTGGGTAATCACGCTCGATTATATCATCATCGAGACAAGCGTCTCATATATTAGACACTTTTAACTTCATTGTCAGTAGCACTTTATGAGGCACACGTCATAGGTTCAAGCTTTTCTCACTATATACCGCACATTTATCGGTAAAAAGAGAAAAGGCACTCAAAATCAGTAAAAAAGCGAGAGTATGTTGCCAAATCGCACAATTTGGCGGCTATTTATGCATTTAGCTGCGTAACAATCTGTGCGAGACTCACTGTCACTATTGCACCGGATCGGGAATCGGTTATCCTGACCACAACATTTACTCACCGCTGTATGTCTTATGCTTATTCGCTCAGAAGCGCCCGCCGACTTGGTTAAACTGGATCGTTGGTGGCGCGACGATATCACGCGTCCTTATCAAGCCGACCAACTCAAGCAATGGCGTGAAGCCGGGCTTATTTCTCTGTCGTTGCTCGCGACCAGCGATATGGGAGAGGTACAGGGCCATATTGTGGTGATTGATGCGCAAATGGATAACAACAGCCAAGAAATCGCGTTATGGCACAGTCCAGATCCCGACCTTTTAATGCCACTCTTGGACGAAGCGGAATCCACCCTCTTTGAGTTTGGCTATACCCGGCTTAAAATAATGCCCAGCGCTGAGGCGGCGCGCGCTGAGTTTGCCCCGATACAGGCCAACGATACCTGGTGGTATAAGCAATTAGCCGCCGCGACCGCTTAATACGGATGCCAAAACGATGTTAACCGACATTCAACGTTTACAAGCGATGGGCCTAGACGTCTGGCAGTTACGTCATCCAGCCATTTATGACCAAACGCACGAAGTTATTCAGTTACCAGACGCCTGCCAATTATTGCTGGTCTGTGATACGCCGCTCAGTGAAAAAGATGCGTGGTTGTTCGGCAATATACTCAAGAGCATGAAGTTGCGCCCCGAGCAGGCGCGTCAATTACCGCATGCAGCGTTGTCGGCACTGGGTGAACATCGCTTAACTTGGTGCTGGTATATTGACACACCGGATGTGATTATTGATGGCGTACGACGTTTAGATTCGATTCCCTTAGCGCAGATGCACGATAACCCAACCGCCAAACGCGATCTGTGGCGGCAGATTTGCCAATATGACTGATTATTATCTTTGTCCGCTGGCGCACGATGACATCACAGCCATCAGCACCATCGAGCGGCGCGCCCACAGTTCCCCCTGGTCAGACACCCAACTAGCGGCGTCAACTGGCCGTTTTGACCACGCGTATGGGCTTCATTTAATGCAGCCACACGCATTACTGATTGGGTATTTTTACGCGCGCTGTGTCGCCGGGGAGGGAGAATTATTGAACATTGCGATTGAGCCCACCTATCAAGGGCAAGGATGGGGAAGTATTTTACTTGAGGCGATGATCAAACGCCTAAATGAAGCCGGTGCGGAGAGTATCTGGCTGGAGGTACGCGAAAGCAACATCGCGGCGCAAGTCTTGTATCAAAAATATGGCTTTAAGCCCGTCAGCCGCCGAAAACACTATTATGCGTGTGCCGACGGTCGACGAGAAGATGCGTGGGTGATGCAAAAAATAGCCGATTGAAACTAAGGCTACTCACCACTATCTAACCTGATCGGTGGCAGAATATAGCCTTGATAGCCCTGACAACCTAACTGATGAAAATACTGGTGCTGCTCTGATTGTTCAATCCCAGTGGCAATGACAGTGATCTCTCGTCCCAGCGCAATATTGACTAGCATGCGAATGAATACATCATCCACATCGCTCGACTGCTGACCAAACCCGATATCCAATTTGACATAATCAGGCTCGATATTTTTGATGTAGTCGACGTTATCCATATTACGGCCAAAGTGATCAACCCCAACGGCAAAGCCTTGACCACGGATTAAACGAAACAATGCCTTGCAAGCTTCAGGATCAGCATGCACCGCTTTTTCTGACACTTCAAACGCCAGTTTATCGGCGAGATAGGTTTTGAGTAAAAAGTGACTTAACCAATCATAGAATGTTTGGCTTTGGACACTTTCAATGGTGATATTGATCGCGAGCTTGTCACTGTGAGGATTTTTATTAAGGTAGTCACTCACCCTATTTAGCACGTGAATATCAAACTCTTCGCCTAATGCATACATCTCAATACGGTTGAGCAACTGACCCGCAGATAGCCAGCTATCGTCCACCCAAAGGTGTGCGTACACCTCTTGATGCCAATTATATTGATTATCACGATGACGAACCGGTTGGGCATAAAGCGCTAATGGGTTTTTGTGCAACGCATCAAGCAAAATATGCCGCCATTGCTCTCGGGTCCGACTATCAACTTGTTCATCCGTTGGCCAAAAGTAAACCTCGTTTTGGCGCTTCGCGTGTTGTAATGCATTATCCGCTTTCGCCATCAGGCTCACCGTCTCGTCGGTACGCGTTTGCGCAATACCTAAGTGAAAGCCTTGATTGACCGGTAGCGAGATATTCTCTAGCTCTTGATTGATCACCCGTAATAACTGGCGTAAGTAACGCCGTAATGCTTTCTCTTCATCGGTAACCAGTAAGATCGCGATTTCATTATGACTCAACCTTGCCACGACTTGATGCGTGCTGGCTAAGCTCTCCTGCGTTAACGCTTCTCCTAGTAATCGCCAACATTGATCCCGGTATTGATATCCGTAACGCGCACGTAAACGTGATAACCAATCCGCCTCTAACAGAATTAAGCTGCAACCGACTTCATCGTTGATAAAGCTTTGCAGCTGGTGCTGAAAATAGCCACGGTTCGGTAAGCGTGATACCGGATCCACCATGAGTTTATCGCGCAAGCGTGCCAATTCGTCTTGTTGTGATTGCTGCATCCGTGCGACTTGTTGCCCGGCAAGATTAAAGGCGTTTTGCAGTGCCGATAAATCACTCACACTGGTTGCCACTTGTGTCGGATGAAAATCACCATGTCCTAACGACGTCAGTCGCTGACTGAGCTCCCCCAGAGGGACGGTAACACGACGGAACATAAAAGACGCGGCGACAATAACGGCCACACCCGCAGCCAATAACCAACCGACTAATCGCATCAGTCGTTGCCATAACTCAGCAATATCTTGATGAGGATCGAACGTCATGGTCAGCTTCGCTAACTGTGTCCAGCCGTTACTCACCGAGACGGAGGTTGTGTTCACCGTTAAGCCCGTCGCTGTCGCGAACCAATTCGGCACATGCATTGCCGGACGGTCAGATTCCCATACTTGGCGTTCCCCAGATAGCATGGGCTCGATCGTGATCTGACTCACTTGGGGCATACTGATAAACTGGGAAGCTAACTGCGTGAGTCGTTGTCCATCACTTTGTTCAAGTACCGCGGGCAGCGCTTCAGCCAGCGTCTTGCTGAGTAAGTTTGATTGTTGCTGCTGCTGTTGTTTGCGTTGTTCCGCGCTCAACTGCAATACCACTGCTGTGGTCACCAATACAGTGACCACAGTGGCGGCGACAACAAACGAAAGCACACGTTGATGCAGTGTCATTGCGCGCCTCGCCAGCCGATACGTGAAATGACTATCGAAGTGACCATTGGCGTAGCCGCTAATCTGATTCCGATGAATAAATAGTCCATCGTTTCTCCGTTATGCCGTGTTCGCCAGAAACAGTCGCGACCACTCGGCGATTTGTTTCATTGGCTCTGTCTGTCTCAGCATCGATTAATGGGCGTGTCTCACCGAAGCCTTGCGCGCTAACACGACTGCGGTCAAGGTAAAACTGATTAACGAGCACGTCCGCAATCGCCTCTGCGCGTCGCTGTGACAACGCTAAATTGTAGCTCGCCGCACCCACTTTACTGGCATGACCTTCAATGAGTACCGACGCCTTAGGATAACGGCGCATAAATTCGGCAAGATCACGGATATCACCATACTGACTCTCACGAACCTGGGCCGAATCCGTAGCAAATTGGACATTCAGCTCGAACGATGCTGTTTCTATTCGCTCTTGCGGGCATCCTTCATTATTGACCCGAGCTTGTTCAAGCGTCGCGTTACACTGATCGCGCGCGGCAATTACACCATCTTTGTCTTGATCGGTGAGGTCACGGCTTTGTATGATCTTCATTTCCATGGGATCAACCAACTGTGGCGCACAGCCACTGATCATGAGCCCGGTAAAAAGAAGTAAACTCAACTGCTTCATTATTCACTCCCCTCACTGTACAGCGATGCCGTGTCCCAGCTTGCAGGCGTATCGATTCTTAGTGAGGCCAGTAATTGCCCAGTAGCGTTTAATATTCGATATTGTGCATACCGCTCATCGGCTTCTTTACTTAGGTATTCACGGCGTGTTTCAAACAACTCATTTTGCGAGTCCAATACATCCAAAAGCGTCCGCGCATTGAGGCGAAACTCTTCGCGATAGGCATCTCGGGTATCGGTAGCGGCTTCGACATGTTGGCGCATAAAGTCACGCTGCTGTTCAAGATAGGTTCGCGCGTTCCAGGCTAAAGTGGCCCCTTCAACCACTTGGCGATGGGTCATCTCATTAACTTCTCGCGCCTCGATGGTTTGATAAGCCGTTTGTCGCTCTCGGGCACGATCGGCACCACCATTAAATAAGTTGTAGCGCATGCGTACCATGGCTTGGATATTATTATTCTCGCCACCGACATCTGGCGGACCCGCACCGTCTTCGCCACCAATGTTTTCGTTCCAATTAGCATCGACTTCTACGTTGATGGTCGGTAAATACGCGGCACGAGAGCCATCACGGGCTGCATTCGCCGCCGCAATATCTGCTTGTGCAGATTGCAAACGCGGATGGTTATCTAACGCCATATCCAAGGTAGTATCCAGCGACTGCGGCAGCATCGCGGCATCGGGGCTGGGTAAGTGTAAATCCTCAGGTGCGATACCGACGACCTTCATAAAAGCACTACGCGCATCGGCGAGGTTATTACGCGCCGACATTAAGTTTGCGTTCGCACGCGCTAAGCGTCCTGTCACCTGAGACAAGTCGCTGGCTTTGGCAAATCCACCTTGATTGCTTTCTTCAATCGCATCGTAGATTTCCTGATGGTTATCTAGGTTTTTTTCTGCCAGGATCACAATCTCTTCAGCTACGAGCACATCCAGATAAATACGTGACACTTCCAACGCTTTATCTTCTGCGGTGGCAATCAAGCCCCACTGCTCGGCCGTGGCTTCGTTTTGTGTCCGCGCCACTTCATGTTGGGTACGAAAGCCATCAAAAAGCATTTGGCGTAATGATAACCCAAGCTCACGACGAGTTAGGTCTACTTCATCATCCGTGCTGGTATCACGGCGAGTGCCTGGTGAGTCCGTCCATTCCTGCCCCACACCAGCGGTCGCATCCAGTGTGGGATAATAACCGGCTTTGGCTTGGTCTATAGATTGCTCACGCGCTTTATAGCGCGCAAAGGCTTCACGTATTTGTGGATGAGACTCGAGTGAGCGAGCCACCGCTTGCTCCAATGTTTGCGATATTGCAACGGGTGAAATCAAGCTCATGGCTAGCGCGATAGCCGTTATGCGCGTTTTATGACACAGATGCGAAAGGGTCGGCATCTTGTTTCTCCTTGTTGTGATTATTTAGCGCTCGCGTAGTGCGTTTTCTTTTGCCCGTAAAATAGGATTGAGAAGATAATCCAACACCGTGCGCTTGCCGGTAATAATATCAACCGAGGTCAGCATGCCAGGAATAATCGGCATCGGCGTGCCATCATCCCGCGTTAAGTGCGATGCCTCAGTCCTGATTCGCACGAGGTAAAAGCTATTCCCTTCTTCATCCTGCGTGGTATCGGCACTAATGTGCTCCACTTTACCGTCTAGCCCGCCATAGCGGGTAAAGTCATACGCGGTGACTTTTACAACGGCCGGTAACCCAGGATGTAAAAATGCAATGTCTTTGGGCAAAATTTTCACTTGTACGAGCAGCTGATCTTCAGTGGGTACAATTTCTATCACATCTTCCCCGGGGCCCACGACACCACCCAATGTGTTGATGTGCACCGTTTTCACCGTGCCATCGACAGGTGAAGTAATGACGGCTTTGTTCACTTTGTCTTGTGCCCCGACGGTCGCCTCTGTGAGTCGAGACAGCCGTGCCTCGCTTTCACTCAGCTTGGCCCGTGTCTCACCAATAAACTGCAAAGCAGCCTCACGGCGTTTTAAGATAGATTCATCTAACGCTGCTTTAATTTTAGGCCGCGACAGTTTTAAGTTGGTCAGCTCACCCTGCATATCATTGATCTGTCTTTCCAGTTTGAGAAGCTCCACTTCTGAGACAATCTTCTTTTTTACTAAAGGACGTGTGATATTGATCTCACGATCCATAATCGATAACGAGTTAGTCAGCGTTTTTATCTTGGAGCCCACTTCTTCTAACGCTTGACGTTTCTGAACGATTTGTTGTCCCTGAATCTCCAGTTGATTGCGCAGACTGTCCAGTCGGCTCCGATATTCCGAATTTTGCCGTGCAATTAACTGGGGTTTACGGCTGGTGAGTGAGTCAGGAAAACTGATGGGACGCGGCACAATCTCAATTTGTTGCTGCCATGGCTGGCTAGGTGGCTGCAGAATGACACTATCAAGTTCACTGTACATGCGCGTGACCGAAGCCCGCAAACTGTCAATTTCTTGCTCTTGCTGAGCCAGATCAGAACGAAAGCGGGTGGCATCAATACGCGCGAGAGGCATCCCTTTTTCAACCAATTGCCCTTCATCAACATACATCGCCTGCAAAATGCCACCATCTAGGCTTTGGATCAGCTGGACATGAGAAGGAGGAATGACTTTACCACTGCCCCGAGTGACCCGATCCAGCTCCGCCACCGCGGCCCATACAATAAAGCTTGCAATCAGCAGCAAGGCAACCCAAACCACCGCACGGTACTTGAGCGGGGTATCTGTCATCATCGCGCCATAAACATCGTCAATCATGTCGAGATCAGCGGGTTGGCTGGCCTTTTTAACGACCTTGCTCATGACGCATTTCCTTTGTTGAGCTTACTGAGGACTTTGTCGCGCGGACCATCCATCACAATGCGTCCTTTGTCCATCACAATCACCCGCTGCGCGAGGTTGAGCAGTGACATGTTATGGGTCACCATCACCAGTGTTCGTGATTTGGCCGCCACTTCCATGGCTTTAATAAATTGGTTTTCAGCGTGTGCGTCTAAACTCGCCGTCGGTTCATCCATCACCAGCACAGGCGGCTCATTAAGCAACGCCCGTGCTAAAGACACCGCCTGCCTCTGACCGCGAGAAAGGCGTTCGCCACGCTCTCCCACCTGTTTATCTAGGCCTTCATGGTCTTGCGCGGTAAACAAACTCACGCCTGACAGCTGCACGGCGCGCATCAGCTGGTGCTCAGTGACTTGGCGCGTACCAAACATAATGTTTTCGCGAATAGTGCCATGAAACAGCGTCACATCTTGTGCCAAATAGCCCACGTTGCGACGCAAATCTGAAGGATGGATTTGACGGCTATCGACGCCATCAAACCGTAAACTGCCTTGGTTGGGCTGAAAAAGGCCGGCTAACAGTTTGAGTAACGTGGTTTTACCCGAGCCATTTTTACCTAAGATGGCGATTACTTCACCCGGCTGAACGCGAAAATTCAATGGATAAAGCGCCGGTT
The DNA here is from genome assembly GCF_001996115.1 of Salinivibrio sp. MA427. Classification (NCBI taxonomy): domain Bacteria; kingdom Pseudomonadati; phylum Pseudomonadota; class Gammaproteobacteria; order Vibrionales; family Vibrionaceae; genus Salinivibrio; species Salinivibrio sp. MA427. The sequence continues at coordinate 3,620 of NZ_MUFH01000010.1, read as the reverse complement.
TTTCCGTCTCTGGATAATTAAAGGCCAAGTTGTCGGCACTGAGTTCACCTTTAAGGCGTTTACGACTGACAAGATGTCCTTTATCAGCAAACTCATCCTCTTGCTCCATCATCGCATTCAGTTGGCGCAGCGAGGTGCTGGTTTGATTCCAACGGTTGAACAAACTCGCCATCTGCGCCATGGGTGATACCGCTCGGCTGGAAAGCATCACTGCCGCGATGATCCCCCCCATGGAGATATCGCCGTCCGCCACCCGATACACCCCCAAGATCACCACGGCGATCGCCATCATCTGGGTGATGAAAGTGGCAATGTAAGAAACGTTATTGGTGATTTGTTTGACTTTAAAGTTCCAATTCGCCGTGTGCGCGGTCATTTGCTGCCAACTGCGCTGCACGATGCCTTCGGCGCCATTGGCTTTGATGCCTTCCAACGCCGATAAACTTTCAATGAGATGGCCATGGCGCTCAGACGCGTATTTATTACTCGGCCCCCACACTGCCGCCACGATTGGCCAGCGGCGTACCCATCAGCCGTGCAAACAGTCGAGACGAAACAATAATATCGACTTTCTTCCCGGCCATATCAATCATGTAGGAGCGCAACTTGCGCATGATAAAGTCAAAGCAGTAGGCCAAGGTGGCGCCGCTAGCTAACACCCACAAGGATTCAAACGCCAAATTAGGAACGATCTTGTCATAGACGTTCATTACGAACAGCGGCGACACCAAAGCAAAGAGGTTCACCAACACGGAGGCGAGCAACGCATCGCGATAAATAGGCGCAGCGTCTTTGACCGTTTGCCAAAACCAGTGGATTTTATTGTCGTGCAGGTGTAAATCGACCGACTGATCACCGCGGTACTGGCGCTTGATAAAAAAGCAATACCCGACATACATCGCCTCAAGGGCTTCAAGCTGCATGGTTTGCTCGCCGCCATTTTCGGGCAACTGAATCAGGGCAGTGCCTGCCTCATTATCAATTTCACGCAGCACACAGGCTTTTTGATCTGCTAACAGTAACACGCAAGGGAGCAATAACGGCCCTAAATTATCCAAATTACGGCGTGACAAACGTGCAGCAAGGCCCGCACGACCCGCCGCTTGCGGAAACATATCCGGGGTAAGTAGTGCATTGGTCATCGGCAAGCCCGCAACTAACGCATCCCCCGAGCAGGGGGTGCCATAGTGTTCGGTCAGCAATACCAAACAATCTAGCAAGGGATCGTCGGTGGGCTGTTCGCCCGCTGCGATTCGCCACTGCACCGATTGATTATTATTCGAAGGGTCAGTCACTTACATCTCTCTTTTGACCGAAAACAAAAGGCAGCGACATGATAGCCGCTGCCTGAGGGTGATTACCAGTCTGTATCGATCTCAATATCATCGAGGGCTGTCATGTCGGAGGATACCGATATGGTGCCATCACCATTATCATTGATGGTCAAAGAGCCTTTCTCACCTTCAATCAGCGTGTTAAGCACCACTTGACCGCCTTCTAACTTGACATTGGTAAGTTCAATTGTCTGATCCGCGTCCTCTTTTTTGTCATAGTCAAACTTCAGCGTCACATTCACCGAATCATCATAAGGATTCGTATCATTCATGGTGACACTAAAGCGACTAAAGTCTCCATTCACCTCATCACCTTTGAACAGATCATTTAGATTTAGAGTGTCCTCAGCGGAGAAATCACTGACCGTGTCGGTGTATTCATGACCATTTTGTGAATTCACATCATCCATTGACCAGGAGAAGGTATCTGCCCCCTCAGAACCGGTAAGCATATCGCTGCCACGGCCACCGACGATAATATCATCACCTTCTCCACCACGAACCTGATCATTTCCATCCCCGGCATCAATATAATGGTTATCTGTTGTTTGCCAATCTGACTCAAATTCTGACATCCAATGAACCTCTGGCCCATTAATGCTGAAGTTTTCGTCATTAATGACAACTTTTTCAGACCCGCTTAAACCGACGTTTAGCGATAACCAACCGACGCCAGCGCTACTAAGCATATCAATTTGATCAACACCATCACCGGTTTCTATTGAGTGGTTTTGCGATTCAGGTTTACTTGTAGGCTGAACGGCGAATTCGCCTAATGTAGTATCACCATCACCATCAACAACCTTATAGGAGAAATCAATGTCTGAATCACCCTCAGGTGCTTGCATCACTTGATACTGGTAGAACTCCCACTTACCTGTTGCTGGCGTCAGTTGCACCTCAAAGACCAACGCGCCATTTTCATCTGTTGCTATCAGACGATTATTGCCATCAAATTGAGTCGTAATCGCTAAACCTTGCGCCGTGAATAAACCATCTTCAATGCCTTCAAGCATGATAGAGTCAAGTCCGTCAGCGCCTGCATGATACTGCAACGTACCATCAGCAACAGCAATTGCTTGTTCATCCGATGCGCCCGTGAAAGTTATCGACTTAACGGTTAGATCACTATTATCTTGACTACTACGGTTTCCATTATCAGTCGCTTCAATGGTGATTTGGTCAAACCCACCTTCTTGAATATCAAAGTTCTTCGCGTAGTCACCACTTGTCTCATCGGACGTGAATTCTCTTTCAGCGACCAGTTCGCCATCTCGATAGAAGCGTGCAATACCAGACTCGAGTTCTCCCCCATACATTTTAGAGAACTCAATTTGTGCGCCATAAGCAACTTGGCCATTCAACGAGAATATCAGTTGCTCAGATACGCCTTGGCCGGTGTCCGTGATGCGATATTCAATCTCATTGGACAAAGGATGACCGTGTTCATCAGGATTACTTGGCCAAGGCCAAGGAGTAGACGAAGAACCACTATCAACACCAATACCATCAGACGATAAATTAACTTTGTCGTATTCAAGTTGAGTGTTGTAGTCATTCGCAAACCCGAGGGCAGTCACCGTAACATCATCAAGGGTGAGACGGTCTCCCGAGCCTTGCCCTGTGAACGAGACTTTGCCTATCAGCACATCGGGAATATCCTGCAACTCGACCGGTACAACCTCTACCGCTATAGTTTCGGGGCTGTCATCCTCAATAGTGACACTTAACGGCTTACTCAAGTCAGTACGGTTATCATCGTTTACGACGACACTAATAGGAAGCGACAATGTGTCTTCCATCTCTGTGTCCGGATGATCCAGAGGGCTATGTAGCTCGACATCATAAGTCCATTCAAGACTTCCGCTCATTGGCTCATTGAGCGTGACAGTTATGACAGGATCTGTCGCATTTGTATGACCCAACAAACGGTTTGTAGATGCATCCCAGGTCCAAGCTACCGTTTCACCGTTTGAGGTCAATCCGCTGCCGCCGGCAAGTGCGACGGTCATATCTCCTGAACCGCCTGTTACGGTAAATTGACCAGAACCTGAAACACTATTCGTTGTATCCGTCCCAGATGGTAATGAATCCTCAATACCGCCTGCCAGTCCTTCTTCAGAAACAGTCACTTCAGAAACAATAGTTATTGTAGGTGTGGTGTCGAGCACGGCGCTGTCGCTGCCTTCTGCCGAGGTGTTGCCGAACTGGTCTTCCAGCACCGCTGTCACGGTGAGGGTTTCACCTTCCGCTGGCGCATCGAACGAGGTCGCGACGCTGCCGTTG
>NZ_MUFH01000001.1:0-56295 GCF_001996115.1 Salinivibrio sp. MA427 | reverse complement strand
GCTCATCACATCCTGGGGCTGAAGTCGGTCCCAAGGGTATGGCTGTTCGCCATTTAAAGTGGTACGCGAGCTGGGTTTAGAACGTCGTGAGACAGTTCGGTCCCTATCTGCCGTGGGCGTTGGATGATTGAGGGGAGCTGCTCCTAGTACGAGAGGACCGGAGTGGACGAACCGCTGGTGTTCGGGTTGTGTCGCCAGACGCATTGCCCGGTAGCTAAGTTCGGCACAGATAAGCGCTGAAAGCATCTAAGCGCGAAGCTGGCCCCGAGATGAGTCATCCCTAGAGCTTCGAGCTCTCTAAAGGGTTGTCGTAGACKACGACGTTGATAGGCAGGGTGTGTAAGCGCTGTGAGGCGTTGAGCTAACCTGTACTAATTGCCCGTGCGGCTTAACCATACAACACCCAAGAGGTTTTGGGTTGGACTCGAAATAAGCCAGTTGATTGTGGCGAGAACNGCTGGCCCCGAGATGAGTCATCCCTAGAGCTTCGAGCTCTCTAAAGGGTTGTCGTAGACTACGACGTTGATAGGCAGGGTGTGTAAGCGCTGTGAGGCGTTGAGCTAACCTGTACTAATTGCCCGTGCGGCTTAACCATACAACACCCAAGAGGTTTTGGGTTGGACTCGAAATAAGCCAGTTGATTGTGGCGAGAACRAACAGCTTTCTAGATACGTGTTTTGRCTGAAAAGTGAAGACACAYCAAATTTTGCTTGGCGACCATAGCGCTTTGGACCCACCTGACTCCATGCCGAACTCAGTAGTGAAACGAAGCAGCGCCGATGGTAGTGTGGGGTCTCCCCATGTGAGAGTAGGACATCGCCAGGCTTTGATTATAAATTGCGCCTATTGCTTGTGATTTTTGATAGCTGCGATGCTCATGTGTTGGTATACATTGTGCGTCTCGCTTCAAAACTCCCTGCGCATAGCTCGCAATTTAATCATCAAAGCGAATATGCGTAAGACTTTGGTGAGAAAGATATACGAAGCCCTGACCTAACGGTCGGGGCTTTTTTGTATCTTTAATCTTTGATGAAAAACCAATAAAGCCCTGGCCTGACGGTCAGGGCTTTCTTTTTTTGATCGAGTGTCCCCGCCGGCGCGTATTAATGCCTCGGGAGGTACCATTATGGTAACTGTGTTCTATGACAGCATGTGTCCTTTGTGTGTGAAAGAAATGCGTAAGCTCTCGCGATGGGATGGCGACGATGCGCTGCGATTGGTTGATATTCACCAAGCGGATTTTTCCATTGATTTTCCCAACGTTGATCCCAGCTCGGCGAATCGTATTTTGCATGCACAAGATAATGACGGGCAAATGGTGTATGGTTTAGATGCAACCTATGTAGCGTGGGATGCGGTTGGAAAAGGCGCTTGGGTGAGTTGGTTACGCTGGCCGGTTATTGCGTGGTTTGCAGACAAAGCCTATCTTTTCTTTGCCCAGCACCGTTATCGGATCTCGGCGATTTTGACGGGCCAAGCACGCTGCCAACAATGTCAGATTAAATAAGGAAACCCATGTCACTGAGCGTGTATGAGAAAGAAGCCATCGTTGCGATGGAAAAACGCTACCGTGCGACTTTTGTGAATAGCTTATCAGGATTTAAATCAGCCAACTTGCTGGGCACCAGCGATACAAACCAACAAACCAATTTATGTATTGTGAGCTCTGCGTTTCATCTCGGAGCAAACCCTGCGTTAATGGGGGTGATAATCCGCCCTGATACTGTGCCGCGTGATACGTTGGAAAACATTAGAGCGACGGGGTTTTATACACTTAATCACGTACAAAAAGAGATGATTGTGGCGGCTCATCAAACGTCAGCGCGTTACCCTCACGATATCTCTGAATTTGATCAGGTTGGTTTGACGCCTTTATGGCGTGAAAAGTTTGGTGCGCCTTTTGTACAAGAAGCCGCGATCCGCCTTGGTCTTGTTCTCCGTGAAGAGCATACGATGGCGATCAATGGTACTCACTTGTTAGTGGGGGAAATAATCGAAGCGCACGTGCCAGACAGTTGTGTCAGTGAGGATGGTTTTGTCGACATCGAGCAAGCAGGCACCGTTGCCTTGAGCGGATTAGATTGCTACCACACCTCCAGCCGTGTTGGTCGTCTGAGTTATGCTAAACCTGACTGCCAGCCAGAGTGGCTTGATTAGCGGGTACGAGCCATATATTGGTTGGGTTGTGCGTAAGTTTCACGTTTCGTCCGGGCATCAGCGGCTTGGTTCTGGCTATTCTAAATGTAGATCCAGCGGCGTTTTACTTGCTCGGCTACCGGTTTCCCGAGTCAGTCGAGGGACTAAATAGCCGGAGAGCTGCTCGATAATCTCCTGCATTAAGGCGCGCGCTTCATCGTCTGAGACTAAAAAGTGAGCGGCGCCTTGGACTTTATCCAATACATGCAGGTAGTAAGGTAAAACGCCGGCATCAAATAGTCGTTGACTCAGTGCCACCAACGCATCCGCACTGTCATTCACCCCTTTTAGCAGCACGCTTTGATTGAGCAGCGTAATTCCCGCTTGTCGCAATGTGTGGAGCTTATCGCTTAACTCGGTATCTATCTCATTGGCATGATTGATGTGAGTAACCATCACCACTTGCAGGCGTGAGCGAGACAAACGTTCAGTAAGCGCAGAGGTGATACGCGCTGGGATCACCACCGGCAGACGAGAGTGAATGCGTAGCCGTTTCACATGATTCATCGGCTCAATGGTGCTGATAAGCCAATCGAGCTCCTCATCTTTGGCCATCAGGGGATCGCCGCCGGATAAGATCACTTCGTCAATTTCATGATGTGCAGCGATATAATCCAATGCACCTTGCCATACGCGTTTGCTGCCCTTGTTATCCTGATAAGGAAAATGGCGACGGAAGCAATAGCGGCAATTTATCGCGCAGCCTCCTTTAACGATCAGTAATACGCGGTTGTGGTATTTATGCAATAACCCAGGAATCGCATTATCTTGCTCTTCAAGCGGATCAGCGCTGAAGCCCTCTACCTCATTAAACTCCTGCGCGATAGGTAACACTTGCTTAAGCAGCGGGTCGTTCGGATTGCCTTTTTCCATTCGGGCAACAAAACTGCGAGGAACGCGTTGTGAAAACAAGCGGCGCGCGGCAAAACCGGACGTCCATTCCTCAGGTGAAATTTCAAGCAGTTGCAGCAATTCACTGGGATCTGTGATCGCCTCTGCGAGTTCTTTGATCCAGTTTCGCTCAACAGCAGGCTGGATTCGGGTTATGATGTGCGACATTTGTGAAAACTCGAAGATGTTAAGAGGATCAAGATGGCGTCTTTCAGCACCAATGAATTCCGCGGCGGCATGAAAATTATGCTCGATAACGAGCCGTGTGTCATTACCGAAAATGAATTTGTGAAACCAGGTAAAGGCCAAGCCTTTAACCGGGTCAAACTGCGTAAGCTGATCTCTGGCAAAGTCTTGGAAAAGACTTTTAAATCCGGTGATACAGTTGAAGCGGCCGATGTGATTGAAGTGGATATGGATTACCTTTATACCGACGGTGAATTCTTCCACTTTATGAACAACGAAACCTTTGAACAAATTGCGGCCAATGAAAGTGCCGTCGGTGAGAATGTTAAATGGTTGGTTGAAAACAACAGCTGTACGCTTACCCTTTGGAATGGCGATCCGATTGTGGTCACACCGCCTAATTTCGTTGAACTAGAAGTGACGGAAACGGATCCTGGCCTAAAAGGGGATACCCAAGGCACAGGCGGTAAGCCGGCAACATTGACCACAGGTGCGGTTGTACGAGTGCCTTTGTTTATTCAAATCGGTGAAGTGCTCAAAGTCGATACGCGCTCTGGCGAGTATGTTGGACGCGTAAAATAATGACCGATAATAAAAAGCCCTGAGTGTGATTCACCAGGGCTTTTTGTTTTATTGCGTTTAGCACACGCTAGATCATCAATACTAAAAGCGCGGCGACGACACTGACCGTAAATGCAATCGCATAACAGACAACTTTGCCTGCCAAGCCGATATGCAGCTTAAGGTCGTGCAGGCCATGGTGAATGCGGTGCATCGCATGCCACATGGGTAGTGCTAAGGTGGCTAGGATAAGTAACTTGCCCAGCCAATGTTCGGCAAACATCATGACACGGTCATAGCTGAGTGCGCTGGGATCAATAATACCAAGCGGCACTAAGATCCCTAAAATCAGCACGGTAATAGGGGTGAACATGGCGAACCAAGTCCCCCCAGCACCAAATAAACTCCACCAAATTGGCTCATCGGAACGTTTTGGTTTGGGATCGATCATAACACCTCCTAAATGAGCACCAAGGCGATCAGTGATACTACAGCCACAGCGCCCCATTGTGCGCCAATCACCCATTTACTATCCAGTAGCTTCCCTTTGATTCGAATTGGCATGACTTGTGGCATCATGCTGAAAAACGTCGTGGCGTGGAACAAGCTGGCGATTAACGCGACCAGATTGAGTAACACCACAACTGGATGGGCCATATAGTCAAGCCATCCCTGCCAAGCCTGTGGGCCTTGTACCAAGCAAATTAATCCCGCGGTTAGGCTGAGAGTAAAGAAGACTAAAGGCAGCACAGTTGCTTCTCGTAGCATGTAGAAGCGATAAAACGGGTGGTGCAGCCACCAAGTACGAGGCATAGGCCGTACATAAGGTTTACGGTTACTCATCCTGTTATCTCCTTCCCTTCTTTATTGGGATTAAACATGGCGATCACCATATCTTGCGTGGAGGCCACTTTTCCTTGGTTAACCGCACCAGCAGGATCGACCCCTTTAGGGCACACTTGTGAGCAATAGCCAACAAACGTACACCCCCAGGCGCCGTTATCACTATTAATCAGTGGCATACGCTCGTGTTGACCACCGTCGCGACTGTCCAGGTTATAACGATGCGCAAGTGTAATGGCGGCGGGACCTAAAAAGTCAGGGTTGAGGCCAAATTGCGGACACGCCGCGTAACAAAGACCGCAATTAATACAGGCTGCGAACTGCTTGTAGCGCGCCATTTGTTCAGGCGTTTGCGTATTAGGCCCGTCTTCGGGGCGGCGGTCATTACCTAAAATATACGGTTTGATCGCTTCAAGGCGTTCAATAAATGGTGTCATATCCACCACCAGATCTTTTTCGATCGCAAAGTTAGCCAAAGGCTCAATCAGTACCCCTTTGGGGTAATCACGTAAAAACGCTTTACAGGCTAGCTTTGGCACGCCATCAACCATCATGCCACACGAGCCACAAATGGCCATGCGACAAGACCAGCGATAAGACAGTGACTTATCCAGGTTATCCTTGATATAACCCAGCGCATCCAGAACCGACATGGTTTCGTCACCGGTGACCACGAAGTCTTGCGTGTAGGGGGCCTCATCCGTTGCGGGATCATACCTGAGCACTGAGACCTGATAGGTAGCTTGCGTCATTTTGCGTGCTCCTCTTGTTGGTCGGCGCTGTCACGATTCGCTTGCTCTGCCGCATCACCATACAGTCGTGCTTGAGGTTGTGACTTGGTTATTTTGACATCGCCATAGTCGATGCGAGGGCCATGCTCTGCTTGATAGAACGCCAAAGTATGCTTGAGATAGTTTTCATCATCACGGCTGGTGCAGCCTTCATCAAGACGTTGGTGTGCGCCGCGTGACTCTTTACGCTGTATCGCGGAATGTGCCATGGCTTCGGCGACTTCTAGGCCATAGCCTACTTCAATGGCGTACAGCAGGTCGGTATTAAACACACTGCCTTTATCTTGAATGCTGATATTTTGGTAGCGAGCTTTCAGTTCGGCAATTTTATCAATGGTGGCCTGCATTAAGTCTTCTCGACGATAAATACCACAACCCGCTTCCATGGTTTCACCGAGCTCGCGACGAATATCCGCCCAGTTTTCTTCTCCTTGATTAGAGAGCAACTGATCAATGTGCGCTTTCACGTCTTGAATTTGAGCGTCGATGGCCGCTTGGTTCCAATCTGTGAAACTGCGAGCACGCTTGGCAGCGCCCTCACCGGCTAAACGACCGAAGACAGCAAGCTCGGCGAGCGAGTTTGAACCAAGACGATTGGCGCCGTGTAAGCCAACAGAAGAGCACTCACCGACTGCAAATAGGCCTTTAACACGTGTTTCCGTTTGCGCGTCGGTTTCGATCCCTCCCATGGTGTAATGCACCGTTGGGCGGATAGGGATCGGCTCTTTGGCTGGGTCAACATTGACATAGGCTTTCGCCAGCTCACAGATAAAGGGTAGGCGCTCTTGAATATAGTCTTCACCCAGGTGGCGCAAGTCGAGATGCACCACATCACCGAGTGTGTGCTTGATGGTGTTGCCTTTTTGTTGCTCGTGCCAAAAAGCCTGAGAGACTTTATCGCGCGGGCCAAGCTCCATGTATTTATTCTTCGGTTGACCGACCGGCGTTTCTGGGCCCATACCGTAATCTTGCAAGTAACGATAACCGTCTTTGTTGACAATAATGCCGCCTTCACCTCGGCAGCCTTCGGTCATTAAGATACCTGTCCCCGGCAATCCAGTTGGATGATATTGTACGAATTCCATATCGCGTAGTGGAATCCCGTGACGATATGCCATGGCCATGCCATCACCGGTGACAATGCCACCATTGGTGTTACAGCTATATACTCGGCCGGCCCCCCCGGTTGCCAATACGATCGACTTGGCTTTGATACAGACCAGCTCGCCTTCTGCCATGTGTAAGGCAATCAACCCCTGTACCTGCCCCTCATCGATAATCAAATCGACAACAAAATATTCGTCTAGGCGCTGGATTTGTGGGTATTTGACCGAGGTTTGGAATAAAGTATGCAGCATGTGAAAGCCGGTTTTATCGGCAGCGAACCACGTCCGCTCCACTTTCATACCGCCGAATCGACGCACATTAATGCTGCCGTCGTCTTTACGGCTCCAAGGGCACCCCCATTGCTCCAATTGCACCATTTCATGGGCGCAATTTTTAACAAAGTAGTCGACAACGTCTTGCTCACATAACCAATCGCCGCCGCTGACGGTATCATTAAAATGATTGTCTAAGCTGTCCTCGTCCTTGATGACGGCCGCTGAGCCACCTTCGGCTGCCACAGTGTGTGAGCGCATCGGGTAGACCTTAGACACCAATGCAATATTAAGAGAGGGATCGGCCTCTGCAGCCGCAATAGCGGTGCGCAGTCCAGCGCCACCGGCGCCGATAACTGCAATATCGGTAGTGAGAGTCCGCACGTTCATCCTCCAGTGTTATAGGGAAAGCCAGTGCTTGGCTTGTTTATTGTTGTGCTGTCATAGTAGGCAATCTCGTCTGCGTAAAAATTGACTCAGTCGGGGAATTGCCGCGATTTTGCGGGCATGGGTGTTAAATTGCATAAAAGTGTGAGATGAATCGGTAAGTGTGCGATAGCGTTGAAAAAGCGCGCAAGACTTGCAATAGAAATGCGCCATGTGACACGCCAATATTGCGTAACAAGTAAGCAGGAAGGCGCTTGTTATTTTGCTTGCTGGCGATAGACTGGCGCCATGGTGCGAACAGAGAATTTTTTATGACCTTAACCACGCAATGGCCACCAACTGCGTCGCTAGAGCAACTGAAAAAGCGAGCCGATATCATGGCACGTCTTCGGCAATTTTTTGCTGACCGTGGCGTATGGGAAGTGGATACGCCAGCACTTAGCCAAGCGGCGGTCACCGATGTGCACCTACATAGCTTTAAAACGTCTTTGGTTGGGCCTGGTTTCGCTGACGGCGTGTCGTTGCACTTAATGACCAGCCCTGAGTTTCATATGAAGCGCTTACTGGCCGCGGGGAGCGGGCCGATTTACCAAATCAGTAAAGCGTTTCGTAACGAAGAAGCTGGCCGTTACCACAATCCGGAATTTACCATGCTCGAATGGTATCGCCCTGGTTTTGATCACCACCAGTTGATGGATGAAATGAACGCGTTGTTACAAGCTGTACTAAGGTGTCAGGCTGCGACACGGATGAGCTATCAAGAGGCGTTTGAGTCTACTACCGGGCTGTGTCCATTAACCGCGGATATTCCTCAGCTGCGCGCACTTGCGGCCACCCAGGGATTGGCCGATATCACCCAAGATGAGACAGATAAAGATACCTTGTTGCAACTGCTTTTCTCGGTGATGGTGGAGCCCAATATTGGCTTACAGGCGCCTGTTTTTGTTTATGACTTTCCTGCATCACAAGCCGCGCTGGCAAAAATCAGCGAAGCAGACGCGCGCGTCGCACATCGGTTTGAGGTGTATTACCAAGGGATTGAGCTGGCAAATGGTTTTTATGAGTTGCAAGACGCTTGCGAACAGCGTCGGCGGTTTGAGGCGGATAACCAAGCGCGGATTGCACGAGGATTAGTGCCACAACCTATCGATACGCACTTGCTCGCCGCATTAGAGGCAGGCTTACCCGATTGTGCGGGCGTGGCGCTGGGTGTTGACCGCTTAGTCATGCTGGCTTTGGGGTGTGACCATATTGATGCGGTGACCGCGTTTCCTGTTTCGCGCGCTTAACAAGGCCGCACCGATAAAAACGCCGCTCTAAGGCGGCGTTTAGGGCAGGGACCGGTTTAGACTTTAAATTTAGATAAGTCTTGATGCATGTCTTGAGCCGCCTGCGCCATGCTGTCACCTTGGTCGCCTGTGGCGCTCGCTTGTTGATGGATCTCGTAGGAGAGATCTTTTACCGCTTGGGTATTACGATTAATATCGTCGGTGACCGCGCGCTGCTCTTCTGCGGCGCTGGCAATTTGAATCGCCATTTCTGAAATCCGCCCAATCGCGGTGGTGATTTGGTTGAGACGCTCACTTGCAGCTTCAGCACGATCAACGCTTGATGTCGCCATCTCATTACTTTGGGTCATATCATCCACGGCCCGTTGCGTCGTGTGCTGTAGAGTCTCAATCATATTGCGAATTTCTTCGGTAGAGTCGTGTGTCCGTTGGCTTAATACCCGTACTTCATCGGCGACTACCGCAAAGCCGCGCCCTTGTTCACCCGCGCGTGCCGCTTCTATCGCCGCATTCAATGCCAACAGGTTGGTTTGTTCCGCCACCCCTTGTATGGTCGCAATAATTTGGTTAATACTCTGCGCGTTTTCATCCAGTTCACGGATCACATTGGTGGCGCGCTCGACTTGCTGAGCCAATTGGGTGATGGCGTCGCGGTTGTCACCCACCACACTTAACCCTTCTTGGCATGATTGCTCCGCTTGTTGCGCCGAAGTGGCGGTATCCTCGGCATGGCTGGCCACTTCGTTGGCGGTGGTTGACATCTCATGGATCGCGGTAGCAATTTGGTCGACATCGTTTTGCTGCTTGTCGACTAATTGACTCGATTGTAACGCATGGGTTCGGCATTCCTCGGCGCTTTGCGACAATGTCATACTTTGATTGACCGCTTTACCGACCATTTGCTGAAGTTGTGCAAGGAAGGCGTTAACGTACTCGGCCAATTCACCAATTTCATCGCGACGGGCTATGTTGATCCTTTGGGTCAGATCACCTTCACCGGCAGAGAGCGTCCGCACCGCCGCGGTTAATTCACCCAACGGCTTGAGTAATTGTTTAATCAGGGCCCCGGCGATAAAGGCAATCACGACAAAAAGAATGACAGAGGCGATCACCACAAAAGTAATTTGCTCTGATACGGAGGCGTAAGCTTGCGCTTTATCTTCGACAATACCCAGCGTCCAATCGGTGTTGGGGACGGTTATTGCAGCAAGCAGTTTTTCTTTGCCGTTGAGCTCAAAGGTGGTGAGTTGGCGTTGCGCACTGGCATTGGCCATAAAGTTGCGAGTCAGCTCGTCATCCAGATCGGTGAGCGGTTGGCGACTTAAGTCCGTATCACGATACGCGACGAGGCGATTTTCACCGTCGACCAAAAAGGCAAAGCCATTACTGAGCTTCAAATTGAGCACCTGCTCGACGATATCAGTCACGGTGACATCGGCGGCGATCACACCTTGGTATTGGCCATTAAAGGCCTTGGCTAAACTGACCACTAGGCTACCGTCAAAATCCTGATAGGGCTCAGTAATAATAAGTTCATTGACTCCACTCGCACTCTGGTACCAGGGCCGTGTGCGCGGATCGTAATCCGCTGGCCAGTCTTCACTTTTATCACCATAAGCAATGCGTCCATCGCTAAACCCAGCATAAACGGATAAAAAGTGTCCCGCACGCTTCGTCACTAGCAGTTCACGATCGACATTGGCGTTATTCGCAATCAGCGTCTCATTGGCCAGAAGCATATCGGCACGCGTACTTAACCAGCTATCAATGAACTGAGTGGTAGCATCACCGACATCATGCATTTGTTTGGTAATGCTGGTGGTGGTTTCAGTTTGGAGCTGACGCACAGAAATGCTGGCAAGCACCGCACTGACCAGCGCGACGATAAAGGCAATAGCCACAATAATTTTCAGCTTAATTGTCGGCTTGGGCATAGACACATTTCCATCTCATTAAAAAATATCTTTGAGTGTATACGCAAGGCTTACAGCAAAGTTAGATCAATGAGGCAAATCGCGTTGATAAGTGAGGATAAGGAATCGTTGAACGCAGAATTTGTGATCTTTCTGCCAATAGAGAGGCTGCCTACTGGTATAGGCAGCCTGGTTGCATCGCCGTGTTCATATCGTTGACGCGTTATACTTTAAATTTAGACAAGTCACTGTGCATCGCCTGCGCGTCTTGCGCCATTTGCTCGCCTTGCTCCCCCGTTTCGTTCGATTTTTGATGAAGCTCCAGTGATAAATCGCGCACCGCTTGGGTATTGCGATTGATATCTTCAGTGACGGCACGTTGCTCTTCAGCCGCGCTGGCAATTTGTGCCGCCATTTCGGAGATATCGCCAATCGCGCGTGTGATTTGATTGAGTTTATCACTGGCTGAGGCGGCGCGATCGACACTGGAGGTTGCCATTTCGTTACTTTGGGTCATGCCATCCACCGCACGTTGTGTCGTGTTCTGCAGCGTTTCTATCATATTGCGGATTTCTTCGGTGGAGTCGTGCGTGCGTTGACTCAGTACACGTACCTCGTCAGCGACCACCGCAAACCCTCGGCCTTGCTCACCAGCACGCGCAGCCTCAATCGCGGCGTTAAGCGCCAGTAAGTTCGTTTGCTCGGCAATCCCTTGGATGGTGGAAATGATTTGATTAATGCTTTGCGAGTTTGTGTCTAGCTCTCTAATCACATTGGTGGCTTGTTCGACCTGTTCTGCCAACTGTGTGATCGCGTCACGGTTACTTTCCACGACCTCTAGGCCATCCCGGCATGAACTTTCTGCTTCTTGGGCTGAACGAGCGGTTTGTTCGGCATTGCTGGCCACTTCATTGGCAGTGGTTGACATTTGGTGAATGGCGGTCGCGATTTGATCGACATCACCTTGCTGTTGTCCGACCAAACCGGTCGATTGATGCGCAAGATTTCGACATTGGTCCGCGCGTTCAGACAATCCCACACTTTGGGTGACGCTTCGACCAATCATGGCTTGCAATTGCGCTAAAAACGCATTGACGTGTCCGGCTAACTCACCGATTTCATCGTGGCGCACAATATCAAGACGCTGAGTAAGATCGCCACTGCCTTGCGATAAGGAACTTACTGCGTGCGTCAGCTGAGTCAGTGGGGCCAGCATACGGTGAATGAGGAAGCCGGCAATAAAAGCGATAACGACAAACAAAATCACCGACGTGACCAACGTGGAGACTATTTGCTCGGAAACGGAAGCAAACGCCAGTTGTTTGTCTTGAACTACCCCTAGACTCCAGTTAGCGCCTTCCACTTTTGTGACTGCAATGAGTTTTTCGCGGCCATCGCCATCGAACGTCACGGTCCCCAGTGCTTGGCTGTTTCGTGCATTTTGGATGAAGGCCGGTGTGAGCTCATCGTCGACCTGCGTTAAAGCTTTTCCACTCAGCGCGGTATCGCGATAGGCGACCACCTTATTATTGCTATCAACCAAAAACGCGAAGCCTTCGTTGGGTAGGCGTACGTTAAGCACCTCTTTGACAATGGCGTCGACAGATAAGTCAGCAGCAATAACCCCTTCGAACTGTTGATTAAATGCTTTAGCAAAGCTGATGACCATGCCAGCGCCATTGGCATCGACATAAGGAGGCGTAATAATTAAATCGTTTGCCGCATTGGCTTGCTTATACCAAGGACGTGAACGAGGGTCATAGTCGGTTGGCCAGCTTTCGGTTTTATCACCATAGGCGATGGTTCCATCAGCAAAGCCGGCATAGACGGTAAGAAAATCACCCTGGCGCTTGGTCAGTAATAATTCGCGATCAACATTCGGTTGGCTAGCAATCAAAGGCACATTCGCGACGAGCATTTTGCTGCGGATGTCGAGCCATTCTTCGATAAAGTTGCTCGTTGATAGCCCCACATCTCTCATTTGAGCGGTGACGCTTTGTTCGGTTTCTGCTTCAAGTTGATTGACTGAAAACCATGCCTGTACTGCACTGACTAAGGCGACGACCAAAGCAACCGCAAGTAATATTTTGGTCTTGATGGTAAATTTCATTAAAGATCCCTCGTACTACCACACTATGACGATACTTTCTTATTGAGTATCTGCTTAATTGTAGAAAGCTTGAGCCTGGGAGGGGATAGAATTTAAAAAAAGTTTTCCTCTCAAGCTCGCTAAAGCCTGCATCACTCGTGTTATCCCATTTTTAACCAATAAAAAATAGACACTTATGTAAAATGGAAACGACTTATCGGTTTTTTGTCTCATCGATGAACGCCTGTCAGGTTAATAAGACAACCCCGCCATAAACCAGCATCAAACCACTAACCCCGAGAATAAGGCCGACTTTGACCAGATCTTGACTACTGATAAACCCCGTGGAGTAAGCGAGCGAGTTGGGAGGGGTCGATACCGGTAAAATCATGCCGAGAGAGGCGGAAAAAGCGACAACAATGAGCAAGCCTTGCATGCCGCCAATGCTTGCTAACGCTGGCATGGAAGAGGCAATCGCCGCCGCAATCGGCATTAACAAGTTTGCGGTCGCTGTATTGGACATAAAATTAGCCATTAGCCAGCAAATCACCGATAAGGTAATTAAAACGGTCATGGCAGTGAGCAAGCTGTAATCCACTGCATGGGCGAGGGCTGCGGCGAGACCGGTTTGATCCAGTGCGATCCCCATTGCAATCCCGCCGGCGACCAGCCAAAGCACATCCCAGTTAATTTGCTTAAGCTCTGGCTTACCAATGATCCCTGTCAGGGTAAAAATAGCCAGAGGGATCACCGCGACGACATACGTATTCATGCCATGAGCGCCTGTGGTGAGCCACAGAACAATGGTCAGCGCAAAGGTAATATAGACGGTATAGGCTTGCCAGCTTTGTAAAAAACGGCCTTCTAACGCAAGCTCCACTCGAGTGTGTTGACTGCGAAAGAGGCGTTGTAACAGCCACCAAGCAAAACTGAGTTGGACGATCACGAAGGGGAGCCCCATCTTCATCCAGTCTAAAAAGGAGACTTGATATTCGCCGGTTAAATACTGTAGCGCGATCGCGTTTGGCGGTGTGCCGATAGGGGTAGCGATTCCTCCGGTATTCGCGGCGACCGGAATGCAAAGCACCATCGCTTTAATTAACGGATCGCCTTTGGGTAGCACACTGATAATGGGCGCTAATAGGGCCAACATCATGACAGTTGTCGCGGTATTGGACATAAACATTGAAAATACCGCCGTGATCAACATCAGCCCCAGCATAATGAACTTGGGGTGTTGGCCGAAAGGTTTGAGTAACACGCGGGCAAGGTTAATGTCGAGCTGATATTTAGACGCCGCGATAGCCAACGAAAACCCACCCATAAACAGGATGATAATAGGCGATGAAAACGCACTTAATATATCGGTGTAAGGAATTAACTCGCCACGCGGATGATGAGGCGTTATGCCACGAAACCAGTGCAAGCCTTTGTCTGAAATCATGATCAGTTGCAGGGTGATGATGAGCAAGGACGTAGAAAAAACGGGAACGGGCTCAAGCACCCACAATAACGCGGCCATTAAAAAGATGGCTAATAAGCGGTGCTGAATAATCGTAAGATCGGCAATAGGCAACCAATCGGTGGGGATGAGCAGTAATAATAAGGGGAAGCCGAGTGCGACAAGTAGCTTGATAAAACGAGCATTAACCACAAATACGCTCCTTCGTCATTGGTGGGCGACCGCGTCATGCCTTACAGTTGGATTGGCAAGCGCTTTATTGCTAACAGAATACCTCCAATAATACGGACCTTGCCTGTTGATTAACGGGAAAAATCTCCGAATTTCGACACAAAAAAGGGGCATAAATGCCCCTTATCTCACAATTTTTTCGATTACGCCTGCCGATGCGCGTAGGGCTGCCCCATTTGCGTAGGTGCGCCAGGGGTAACTTGGTCGTCGAAGTGCAGGGCACCGTGTGGAAAGAGGTTAATCACGGTTGAGCCCAGCTTGAATCGGCCCATCTCATCACCTTGGACAAAGTGAATCGCTTGCTCGCCCTCGGTCGGGTATTGCCAACGACGAATGCTGCCGCCAGTTGGCGGTGTCACCGTGCCCGCCCACGTGGTTTCAATGCTACCGACAATGGTCGCACCCACTAAAATTTGCGCCATGGGGCCGAAATCTGTTTCAAAGAGACAGACAACACGCTCATTGCGCGCGAACAGGTTGGGAACGTTTTCTGCTGTTACCGGGTTGACTGAAAAGAGATCGCCAGGAATATAGATCATCTCGCGCAGTACCCCGTCACATGGCATATGGACGCGGTGATAATCACGCGGTGAGAGATATAAGGTGGCGAACGCTCCCTCATCAAATTGGCTAGCGAGTGCTGCATCGCCGCCGATTAATTCGGTTAATGAAAAGTAGTGGCCTTTGGCTTGGATTAATTGCCCCTGCTCGATGCGTCCCGCTTGACTGACGCAGGCATCGGCAGGAAAAACCAAGGTATCATTATCGCCTTCGATGGGACGTAACGCAGGTTTTAGCTCACGGACAAAAAAATCATTAAAGGTGCGATAGTAGCCAGGATCACTGACCTTTGCTTCGCCCATGTCGACGTGATACTGCTTAATAAACCACTTAATCACCGAGGTTGTGAACCAGCCGCCTTTTAAGCTAGCCAATTTGCCCATGACTCGGGTAAGAGCGTGTTTCGGCGCAAGGTATTGCAGCCCGACTTTTAAATCGTCTCGCACAGTTTCGTCCTGACAAGTTATTGAATGTTAATTACGCTCAATGCGTGCTATGGATTGGCACGCAGTGTAGCGAATCAATACGTGTAGTGACAGCGGCTCACAGTTGCTTATTTCGTGAGAACTGTCGGTTATCTTTTGCTTCTTTCATGCTTTCAATAATGCGGTGGTAGCTGTCAAAGCGTTCGACACTAATATGGCCATCTTCGACCGCCTGACGAAGCAGGCAACCTGGGTCGTCGCCATGTTTGCAGTCGCGGAATTTGCACCCACCTAAATACTCACGAAATTCGACAAACCCATGGGCGATTTGTTCCGGCTCAAGGTGCCATAAACCGAACTCGCGCACGCCAGGCGAGTCAATGAGATCGCCCCCTTGGGCGAAATGATACAAGCGTGCCGCGGTCGTGGTGTGTTGCCCCAGTCCTGAGTTTTCTGATACCTGATGCGTTTGCGCATGCACATCGGGTAACAAGGTATTGACCAAGCTTGATTTACCCACGCCTGATTGTCCCACGAACACACTGACATGTTGATCCAATTGTTCAACCAGTGTCGACATGCCCTCACCAGAATCGGCGCTCACCATCACCAAGGGATAGCCAATATCTCGATAGATATCGAGCAGCGTCTCGACCATTTCTCGGCCGTCATCATCCAGCAGGTCGACTTTATTGACCACAATGAGCGGGGCGATATTGAGTACTTCACACGCAATTAAGTAACGGTCGATAATATTGAGCGACAGCTCGGGTAAGATCGCGGCCACGATCACCACTTGATCGATATTGGCGGCAACGGGTTTAACGCCGTCATAGTAATCAGGCCGTGTCAGAACCGACATGCGATCATGTACCGCTTCAACCACGCCGGCAAATCCCTCGAGCGCTTCTTTGCCTGGGCGCCAAATGACGCGATCACCTGTTACCAGACTACTGACGGAACGACGAAGATTGCACCGGTGTATTTTCCCTGTTTGCGGATCTTCAATATCGGCATGTTGCCCAAATCGCGTGATCACTCGGCCTTCACGAGAGGACTCAAGGGCAGCATCTTCCCATTGGATGTCGTTATCATGCTGTTTGATCCGACGTTGCTGGTTCGATCGAACCCGCCGCAATTGGCCTTTAGTAAGCTTTTTCTTTTTTGCCACGTTGACTCTTATCAGTTAAGTTGGCTTTCATATCAAGCACAGTATGATACATGGTTTACCCATAAAAAAGGCAAGTTCAATGGCGTTCAGTGAAAACAATTTAATCTGGATCGATCTGGAAATGACCGGGCTCGATCCGAACACCCACAAGATCATTGAGATCGCAACGATTGTGACCGATGCACAGCTTAATATCCTGGCAGAAGGGCCGGTATTAGCGATCCATCAGCCGCAAAGCGAACTCGATAAAATGGATGATTGGTGTACGCAAACGCATACCCAGTCTGGTTTGGTTGCGCGTGTGCAACAAAGTCAAGTCAGTGAGCAAGCGGCTATTGAGCAAACGATCGCATTTTTATCTCAATGGGTACCCGCGGGGGCCTCCCCGATTTGTGGTAACAGTGTGGGCCAAGATCGTCGTTTTCTCTATCGTCATATGCCGGTGCTGGAGCGTTATTTTCACTATCGCACGGTGGACGTCAGTACGCTGAAAGAGCTTACGCGCCGTTGGCAGCCCGAAATACTGAATGCGTTTTCTAAAAAAGGCACCCATTTAGCCCTTGACGACATTCGGGAATCAATTGCAGAATTGCAGTTCTATCGCGAAAGGATCCTGACGATCTGATTTTCTTTTCGTCGATCTGTTGCTCTTTTGAGCGATCAAAAGAAAAAATCATAATTTTGCTTATCAGCACTTGCAACCCGGTTTTTTCTTCGTATAATTCGCAGCCCTAACGACGTGAATCGTCTGTTGAAAGCGACATTAGCTCAGCTGGTAGAGCGCAACCTTGCCAAGGTTGAGGTCACGAGTTCGAACCTCGTATGTCGCTCCAAATTAAATATCGATCTGATAGTGATCAGGTCGATCTAAGCGACACTAGCTCAGCTGGTAGAGCGCAACCTTGCCAAGGTTGAGGTCACGAGTTCGAACCTCGTGTGTCGCTCCAATTTAAAATTCGATGTTACGCATCGGCAATGCGACATTAGCTCAGCTGGTAGAGCGCAACCTTGCCAAGGTTGAGGTCACGAGTTCGAACCTCGTATGTCGCTCCAAATAACAATTCGGTATAAGCGACACTAGCTCAGCTGGTAGAGCGCAACCTTGCCAAGGTTGAGGTCACGGGTTCGAACCCCGTGTGTCGCTCCAATCACTTGGTTAACCGCAAGTGTGGCGTTACATATAGCGCCGTCTTTAATGCTGTGAAGCATCATCTCTAGCATCAAATTCACACCTAACGTACTTCCTCTGGAAGTGGCGTATTGGCGTGCTTTTAATTACTAATGCACAGCTTTATCCACAAGACTCGTTTTGTGGATAACTTGGTTGATGAATTCTGTAAAGCCCGCCATGCCGGTGATCTTGTCAGCAAGCACGAGGACGATGTTGTACACCGGAAATAAACACCATTTCTCTCTATTTAGCTGAAAATAAAGGGGAATAGTGTATTTTTTTCCAGGTTAACTAATGCTTTTCCACAGTGTTATTCACTATCGTGATCTTGCTCGCTTAATACCCTGCCTATGTGTTTAACTATCAAAAAGTGCACCATAAACACACATTGCTTAATAGTTTTCCACATAATGTGAATGGCGTCATCTTTCTGCTATTTAACAGTGCTAAGCATCTCGCGGTAACCCTTTTTCAATGATGCGCACCAGGCGGCGAGTGCCGGTGGGGAGTACGGCCACATCAATGCGCTGTCGTTTGCTTTCTTGCTCACCGAGCGCCCACTCTATATGTTCATCAACCAATGCATCCTCTCCATGCCGGGCTCGTAAGCTCGCAACGATCTCTGGATCATAAGGCGCGTTGCCCATCGCGATAGCAAGATTGCGTCGCCACTTTTTAATCCCAATACGACGAATGGCCGACCCTTGCGTTAAGGATAAAAAAGTGTCCTCATCCCAATTAAAAAGTGTGGTGAGCGGCTGTTGATCAAGGCTAGGGCGACAGTGAAAGTCGGCTTCTAAGGTGAGTTCAGCCTCGCGGTTGAATGGACAAACGAGCTGGCAGTCATCGCAACCGTAAATGCGGTTACCTATCGCGTGGCGAAACTCCATAGGGATCACACCATCATATTCAATGGTGAGGTAGGAAATACAGCGCCGGGCATCGACCACGCCTTCCGCAACAATCGCTTGGGTTGGGCAGCTCGTCATACAAGCAACGCACTTGCCACACTGATTATCAACGGGAGTATCCGTCGGTAAAGGGAGATCAACCAATAGCTCGCCGAGGAAAAACCAGGATCCCGTTTCTTCGTTAAGGATCAATGAGTGTTTACCTGTCCATCCCAACCCTGCTTTTTCTGCCAACGGACGTTCTAAAATAGGTGCCGAGTCGACAAAAGGACGATAGCCATAGGGACCAACCTCGGCTTCGATTTGCTGCCCCAGCTTTTTCAATCGGTTGCGGATGAGTTTGTGATAGTCGCGCCCTAAAGAATAGCGACTCACATAACCTAAACGTGGATTGGCCAATGTGGTGGCAAATCCCGCTTCTGGTGGTAAATAATTCATGCGTACACTAATCACGCGTACCGTACCAGGCACCAACTCCTCTGGGCGCGCACGCATCATGCCATGTCGCGCCATCCACGCCATCTCACCGTGATAGCCATTGTCGAGCCAACGTTGCAGTTGCGCCTCATGTTGCTTGAGATCAACATCCGTGATCCCAACATGCTGGAAGCCTAGCGCTTGTCCCCATTGCTTGATACGTTGGGCTAATTGGTCGAAATTAATCGATGCATCGGGCGTGGGTTGCGACATAGCGGTAGATCCTGAGGCCTTAAGTGGTGCAGTACAATCAATGGAGGCAGTTGATGGCGACAAGTTTACCACAGAGTTTCTATCGTGCAGAGCAAGTTCGTGAAGGCGAACAGGCTGTCGCGCGTGCGTTGGATATTCCTATGTATCAGCTGATGTTAAGAGCTGGCCAAGCCGTCTTTGATAGTATCAATCAGTATTACCCTAACGCGGCACGGTTATTGATCGTCTGTGGTGCGGGCAACAACGCCGGCGATGGTTATGTGATTGCTCGGTTGGCGAAATCAGCGGGATTAAATGTCACCATATGGTCATTGGTCGCGCCAGAAAAACTTAGTGGCGACGCGGCAACCGCTTGGCAAGAGTGGCAAGATTGTGGTGGAAGCGTTATTAAGACCCAGCCTACCGTCACGCAGTTTGATGTCATTGTCGATGCCATGTTGGGCACCGGTTTATCGCGCGCGGTTGAAGGCGATTTTGCCCAAGCGGTCAGGGTGATTAATCATTGCCACGTGCCAGTGGTAGCGGTTGATATTCCGTCTGGCTTATGTGCTAACAGTGGCTGTGTAAAAGGTGTGGCAATCGCAGCGGATATAACGGTTACCTTGATTGCATTAAAACAAGGCTTATTAACCGGRCAAGCGGTCACGCATCGCGGTGAACTTATTTTTGCTGGTCTCAATGTAGCAACAGCCTTTGCACGTCAAGCGGAACCGGCTGGGCAGCTGATCAGTGACGATATCAAAACGCAATGCCTCCCGCCCCGAGCGCGCAGTGCACATAAAGGGCAATTTGGTCGCGTTCTTTGTTTAGGCGGTGACCATGGTATGGCCGGTGCCGTGACGCTTTGTGCCCAAGCTGCGTTACGCACTGGCGCCGGCCTCGTCAAAGTTGTGACGCAAAAAGACCATACCTTGATGCTCGTCACGCGTCAGCCTGAGCTAATGACGCAAAGCTGGGCGCCGGGCCAATCATTAGGTGATGCCTTGTCTTGGGCCACCCATATTGTTATCGGCCCTGGACTTGGCCAGAGTGCGTGGTCGGATGCACTCTGGACCATTGCCCTCTCGGCACGATTGCCTAAGGTTGTTGATGCGGATGGATTAAATAAATTAGCGCGGCAACCCCAACACCGCGACGATTGGATTCTCACGCCTCATCCAGGCGAGGCCGCTCGCTTATTGGGCTGTGAAGTAAAAGAGGTGGAACTCGATCGTTTTGCCGCCGTCAAAGCGATACAAACACGGTATGGTGGTGTCGTTTTGCTTAAAGGGGCAGGAACGATCGTATATGATGGCACAGATTATGCTGTTGCAAATGTGGGCAATCCTGGCATGGCGTCTGGGGGAATGGGCGATGTTCTCTCGGGGGTAATCGGTAGTTTGTTGGCGCAAGGCGTTGATTTATTCTCGGCGGCAACATTGGGTTGCTACCTTCATGGTAAAGCGGGTGATTACGCCGCTCAGGCCGGTGAACGAGGATTGCTCGCCAGCGATTTGTTTCCCTATTTGCAGCAGTTAGTGGATTAGAGAAACGCGCCTGGTTCAGTAATCAGAGCCGTTTATGACATAAATAACAGACGAGATCCCAAAGTAGTATGACCCAGACTTTTATCACTCAGTTGACCGATGCGGATCGCACGGTGGCTTTCGGCGCGGCACTGGCGCGTGCTTGTACGCAAAGTACAACCTGCTATCTACATGGCGATCTTGGTGCGGGAAAGACCACGTTTTGCCGCGGTTTTATCCAGGCGATGGGGCATACCGGTAATGTCAAAAGTCCAACCTATACCTTGGTTGAACCTTATGAGCTAACACCTTGGCAAGTGTATCATTTCGATCTCTACCGTTTGGCGGATCCAGAAGAGTTGGAGTTTATGGGGATCCGAGATTATTTTAATCAACAAGCGCTGTGCTTAATTGAATGGCCAGAAAAGGGAGAAGGCTGGTTACCGCATGCCGATCTGGATATCACTCTGCGTTACGACGGTGAGCAGCGCAACCTTATTATTGATGCCAATAGCGCGGCAGGCCTGGCTATTATCGACCGCCTAGAATGGGAAGACTAGCATGATGTGGCAGCGGCTTTGCATCTTGATGATCGCCAGTTTGTTGAGTGCAACAAGTTGGGCCAACAAAATCGAAAATATTCGGGTGTGGCCGGCACCGAATGAAACCCGGGTGGTGGTTGATCTCGCTGAAAAGGCGGATTTTAGTTATTTTTCTTTAACACGTCCGGACCGACTTGTGGTCGACTTGAAACAAAGTCAGCTCGCCACCGGCTTGCCAAAGCAGGTTAAAGGCAGCGATATTCTGACTAAAATCCGCAAGAGCAGCCCCCCTGATGCCAGCACGTATCGACTGGTTTTTGAGTTAAAAAATGACGCTAAGCCGACGATATTTTCTCTCGCACCGGGAGGCGAGTATGGCCACCGTTTAGTGGTTGATTTACCGCACGCGCAAAAAGTGGATAAGAACAAACCGACACTCTCGGTAGCGGAAAAGAAGCGGCGTGAGACGGTCGCGGCTTTACCCTTTGGCACTGAAGACATTGTCGTCGCGATTGACCCTGGGCACGGCGGTAACGATCCCGGCGCCATTGGGCCGCGTCGCAAGCAGGAAAAAGATGTCAATCTTGCCATTGCTAAACAAGCGGCTGCACGCATCAATGCGGTGCCGGGAATGCGGGCCGTCTTGACCCGTACCGGTGACTATTTTGTTGATTTGAATCAGCGTTCTGAAATCGCACGCAAACACAAAGCCCATTTACTCGTCTCAGTGCATGCCGACGGTTTTCATCAGCCACAACCTCGTGGTGCCTCGGTGTGGGTGCTCTCACGCCGCCGAGCGAACAGTGAAATTGGTCGCTGGATTGAAAAACATGAAGAGCAATCCAACTTGTTAGGTGGTGGCTCTTTGCTCGCACAAAATAACGAGGACGAATATTTAAGCCGTGCGGTGTTGGACTTGCAGTTTAGTAACTCGCAAAAAGAAGGCTTTGACGTTGCAACACGGGTATTGAAAGAACTGGGTAAAGTGACCAAGCTGCACAAATCGAGCCCTGAGCACGCGAGTTTGGCCGTGCTCAAATCGCCGGATATCCCGTCCTTGTTGGTGGAGACCGGGTTTATTTCCAATCCACAAGAAGAGCGTTTGTTATTCCAACGAGGGCATCAACGTGGTTTGGCGAATGCCATTTATCATGGTATTCGTAATTACTTTGAACGCTTTCCTCCTGACGGCACCTTGTTTGCAGCGCGTAAAAACGGGGTAAAACATAAAGTCAGCCCGGGACAGTCCCTCTCAGTTATCGCCAAACAGTATCAAAGCTCAATAGCCGCGATAAAATCGGCGAACGGCTTAACCTCAAGCACGCTGCATGTGGGACAAGTGCTATCAATTCCGAATGTCGATGTGGCTAAGTTAGCCGGTAAAGCCGAGCGGGCATCCACACAAACCCTGACTCATACCGTGAGCCGTGGCGAATTTCTCGGTAAAATCGCCGAGCAGTATCAAGTCTCACTGAGCACGCTTCGCCAAGCGAACAATCTCAAGTCCGATACCCTTTGGGTCGGGCAAAAACTGAAGGTCCCTGGTGCGACATCACCGGCCATCAAGCACAAAGTGAAACGCGGTGAATACCTCGGTAAAATTGCCAGTAATTATGGGGTGACAATCGAAAGCTTACGTCGTGCCAATGAACTCGGCTCAGATACCCTGGCGGTCGGACAAACCTTAATTATTCCAGGAAGCTGATATGGCGATTGAGATATTACCCGCTCGACTCGCCAACCAAATCGCCGCGGGCGAAGTGGTCGAGCGGCCAGCATCGGTGGTTAAAGAGCTGGTGGAAAACAGTATTGATGCCGGCGCAACCCGTATTGACGTCGATATTGAAAAAGGCGGCAGTAAGCTCATTCGTGTCCGTGATAATGGTGTWGGGATCAGCAAAACAGATTTACAGCTGGCATTAAGTCGCCATGCGACCTCCAAAATCCACAGCCTGGATGATTTAGAAGCGATCATGAGCTTGGGCTTTCGGGGAGAGGCGTTAGCGAGTGTGAGCGCCGTTTCGCGCCTTACCATTACCTCTCGCCCCGCGGAACAGCAAGAAGCGTGGTCAGCCTTTGCTGAAGGACGCGATATGGCCGTTAGCGTGAAACCGGCAGCGCATCCGGTGGGTTGTACCGTGGAAGTGGTGGATTTATTTTTTAACACGCCAGCCCGACGTAAGTTCTTGCGTACCGATAAAACCGAGTTCAGCCATATTGATGAGTTGCTGCGACGTATCGCTTTGAGCCGATTTGATATTACCATTAACCTGCGCCACAACGGCACGCAGGTTCGCCAATATCGGCGTATCCCTGAAAAGGGAGATCCTCTACGTCGCCTAAAAGCCGTCTGCGGGCAAAAATTTGTTGATCATGCGCTGCGGATTGACTTGACCCATCACGATATGGCGCTGCGCGGTTGGATATGTACCCCTGATGGCGCGCGGCAGCAAAACGATATGCAGCATTGTTTTGTGAATCAGCGCATGATGAAAGATAAATTGATCAACCATGCTATCCGCCAAGGGTATGAGCAAAGCTTGGCGCCCGATCAGTATGCCGCTTATGTGCTTTATATCGATGTGGATCCGCATCAGGTAGACGTGAACGTTCATCCGGCGAAGCATGAAGTCCGCTTTCATCAAGCACGGCTGGTGCATGACTTTATTTATCAAGCGATTTATGACGGGCTGCAACAATCATCGTTACCCATCGACGAGACGGTCAATCCAGAGACCGGCGAGGTCAGAGAGACAGTGTCTTATCAACCTCGAGCATCGRCCGTGGCAACCGACCATTCCTACCAGCAAGCGGTGAATGCCTTTCCCGCTTATCCGGGGAAACAGTCAACCGAGTCGTCACGGCCAGCAAAAGGGCAAGCTTCGCGCGCTGACCGTTCGAGTACGCCTTCCAAGCAAGCGACCCAAGCCTATCAAAGGTTAATGACGCCGCGAGCCGCCGTTCACACTGACGATGCGAAGGATGAGGCGACATCGAGTGAGCAGTCGCCTTCGCCGGTTAGCGTAAGCACGTGTATGGCACCAGCTAAGATAGTGAGTGGCCAACCTGGTTTGGGAAAAGTACTCGCGGTGATTGACCAGCATTATGTGCTGATGTCGTGGGGTGAGGATTTATGGTTAGCTGATCATCATCGGTTAGAAAGCTGGCGTCATCAAGGGGCGTTACAACCAGCCTTGGCGGAGGGATTAGTGACTCAGCCTTTATTAATTCCACAACGTTTATCCGCGTCTGCATCCGAATGTGATGCGATTAGCCACTATCAAACGTTACTGGGGCAATTTGGTATTCATATTCGGGTAAAAGGCCAGCAGTTAATGGTGATGTCTGTATGCCAACCACTGCGGCAACAGAATCTGCAAGCCTTTGTTCCAGCCCTGCTGAACTTTTTAGGCGGCTTAGACCCCAGCCAATCTAATCCGGATCACCGCGCGAACCTGTTGGGTTGGCTGGCAAAGCAGTTGACAGTTGCATCGGATCCAGTCAGCCTTGCGCAAGCGGTACAGACCGTATCGGAAATTGAACAGTATTGGCAGGGTGAGGCGTTGGAAAAAGGGCGACAACGCTTGTTTACGCGCCTCGACCTAACCTCAGCAATAGAAGCATTACAACATGACTAATCCGCTGCCTAAGGCCATTTTTTTGATGGGGCCAACCGCCTCGGGAAAAACGGATCTGGCCATTGCATTACGCAATACCATGCCGGTTGAAATTATTAGTGTTGATTCGGCCTTAATTTATCGAGGAATGGATATTGGTACCGCCAAGCCAACCGCTGACGAATTAGCACAGGCGCCGCATCGCCTCATCGACATTCGAGATCCCGCTCAGGCTTATTCCGCAGCCGACTTTCGTGAAGACGCCCTCACAGAAATGAAGAAGATCGTGTCGAATGGCAAGATCCCTCTGTTGGTTGGGGGCACCATGTTGTATTTTAAAGCGTTATTAGAAGGGTTATCGCCATTACCCAGTGCGGATCCTAGTGTGCGTGACGCATTAGAAAAAGAAGCGCAGCAGCATGGCTGGGAAGCGCTTCATGCACAGTTATGTGATGTTGATCCTGTTTCTGGTGCGCGGATCCATCGCAACGATCCGCAGCGGATTATGCGGGCACTTGAGGTGTACCGTATCAGTGGACAAACCCTGACCGCATTGACGGAAAAAAAAGGTGAACCTTTGCCGTATCAGGTACACCAATTTGCAATAGCGCCTCAGGAACGAGGTGAGTTGCATCGCCGCATTGAGCTCAGATTTGACAAAATGGTTGAAGCGGGCTTTGAAAAGGAGGTACGTACACTGTTTGAGCGAGAGGATCTGCATCCCGATCTGCCCTCGATCCGCTGTGTTGGGTATCGCCAAATGTGGGATTATTTGGCCGGACGTAGCACCCATGATGAAGCCGTTTACCGTGGGATTTGCGCGACGCGCCAGTTAGCCAAACGTCAGATAACTTGGCTGCGAGGCTGGGAAAATGTGACGTGGCTTGACAGTGACGCGCCGTCACTGTCTTTACAAACGGTGACAAAAGCGTTGACGGCAGGGACGGAAACTTGATGTATACTGTCACTGACAAGGACGCTGCTTAACCGCGACATTGACTACAATTACAAACAAATAAGGAAAAGAACTAATGGCTAAGGGGCAATCATTACAAGACCCATTCCTAAATGCGTTACGTCGTGAGCGTATTCCTGTTTCCATTTACCTTGTGAATGGCATTAAGTTACAAGGGCAAATCGAATCGTTTGATCAGTTTGTGATCTTGCTGAAAAACACCGTGAATCAAATGGTGTACAAGCATGCCATTTCTACTGTGGTGCCGGCACGTGCCGTGAGCCATCACAACAATAACCAAGGGGCTGGAGAGCGTCCACAGGGCGATCGTCAGCAAGAAAAACCTGAGGAGTGAGTATTCAATTGCTAAGGAGTCTTTCGCTTGTTTGACCGTTACGAGGCCGGTGAACAGGCTGTACTCGTTCATATTAATTTTACCCATGATGGCGAGTGGGATGATCTCAGTGAGTTTCAAATGCTGGTTTCGTCCTCGGGTGTCGACGCCTTGCAAGTTGTTGTCGGCAGCCGTCAGTCTCCTCACCCGAAATATTTTGTCGGCGAGGGAAAAGCCCAAGAAATTGCAGAGACCGTGCAGCACGTCGGGGCCGATGTGGTGATCTTCAATCATACCTTGTCTGCCGCCCAAGAGCGTAATCTGGAGCAGCGATTTAAATGTCGAGTATTGGACCGAACAGGCCTCATTCTCGATATTTTCGCGCAGCGTGCACGTACGCATGAGGGTAAATTGCAGGTTGAATTAGCGCAGTTACGGCATCTTTCTACCCGACTCGTGCGTGGCTGGACCCACCTTGAACGTCAGAAAGGGGGGATTGGTTTACGTGGCCCAGGGGAAACCCAGTTAGAAACGGATCGTCGTTTATTGCGTGATCGGGTAAAAGCGATTTTGCGTCGGTTAGACAAAGTGGCCAAGCAGCGCGAGCAAGGACGACGTGCGCGAGCGCGTGCCGAGGTACCAACGGTATCGCTGGTGGGGTATACCAATGCGGGTAAGTCGACGCTGTTTAATCGGATTACCGAAGCTGGCGTTTATGCAGCCGATCAACTGTTTGCTACTTTGGATCCGACCTTACGTCGGATTGAAGTCGAAGATGTCGGCACCGCGATTTTAGCCGATACCGTCGGTTTCATTCGCCATTTGCCACATGATTTGGTGGCGGCGTTTAAAGCGACATTGCAAGAAACG
This sequence comes from Salinivibrio sp. MA427, assembly GCF_001996115.1. Lineage (NCBI taxonomy): Bacteria > Pseudomonadati > Pseudomonadota > Gammaproteobacteria > Vibrionales > Vibrionaceae > Salinivibrio > Salinivibrio sp. MA427. The sequence goes on along the minus strand of NZ_MUFH01000001.1, from coordinate 29,325 downwards.
CAAGAAGCGAGCTTATTGTTGCATGTGGTTGACGCCAGTGATGAGCGATTGAGTGGCAACATTGAGGCTGTTGACAGCGTGCTCGAAGAGATTGAAGCCGATGATGTGCCACGTCTACTTATCATGAATAAAATAGATAGTCTGGATCAGGCTGAGCCTCGTATTGAACGAGACGACGAGGGCGTGCCGAAAGCCGTATGGGTTTCAGCCTTGTCGGGGCAAGGTATTGCGCTCATCTTTGACGCGCTGACCGAGCGTTTGGCCGGTACCATGGTGCGGCATCGATTACGACTACCGCCAAATCTAGCGGGTCGGATGCAAAGTAAATTTCACCAGATGCGATGCATTGTCAGTGAAGAATACCAAGACGATGGGCATCTATTAGTCGATGTTAGGCTGCCGCAAACAGACTGGCATCGGTTAGAAAAAAGAGAAGGCAACCAGCTTGGCGACTTTATCGTCAGTGAATAGGCTGCTAGAGTAAAAAATTATCGTCAGATCAATTTGATGGAGTGCGCGAATGGCGTGGAATGAGCCAGGAAACAATGGCGGTCCCGACAAAGACCCCTGGGGGAATCGTGGTGGCCGTAATCAAGGACCACCCGATCTTGATGAATTGTTTAATAAACTAAGCCGCAAACTGGGTGGCTTTGGTGGCCGGAAAGGCAAAGGACCTTCTTTCGGTGGCGGAATGGCGGGGCTAGGTGTCCTCGCACTCATCGGTATTATCGTATGGGGTATTTCCGGTTTCTATACCATTGGCGAAGCGCAGCGTGGTGTGGTGCTTCGGTTCGGTCAGTATGATCGTGTCGTGCAACCTGGCCTTAACTGGAAACCGACGTTTGTTGATACCGTGAGAACGGTTGATATGGAATCAATCCGCTCGCTAAACAGTTCAGGTTTGATGCTGACCAAAGATGAAAACGTGGTCAACGTCGAAATGGATGTCCAATATCGCGTGATGGATGCTCAGCAGTATCTCTACAGTGTCACCAATGCTGATGACAGCTTGCGTCAAGCAACGGATTCAGCGCTTCGTGCGGTCGTGGGTGATTCTGTGATGGATGATATTATCACTCGAGGTCGTCAAGCAGTGCGTGAGCGCACCCAAGTTGAGTTGAATCAGATCATTGATAAATACAACATGGGCTTAATTGTTGTCGACGTGAACTTCCAGTACGCACGACCACCAGAGCAGGTAAAAGATGCCTTTGATGACGCCATTGCAGCACGTGAGGATGAAGCGCGCTTTATCCGTGAAGCAGAAGCGTATCGTAATGACGTCTTGCCAAAGGCAACGGGTCGAGCCGAAACGCTGAAAAAAGCCGCATTGGGTTACAAAGCTCGTACGGTCAATGAAGCAGAAGGTGAAGTCTCTCAATTCGAAAAGCTGTTGCCAGAGTACATTGATGCGCCACGCGTGACACGTAATCGTCTGTATATTCAAACTATGGAACAGGTGTACAGCAGTACAAGTAAGGTGATGGTGGATTCGCAAAGCGGAAACAGCAACCTCTTGTATCTCCCGCTGGATAAGTTGATGGGAGGGGCAGCCGTTGGGCCTAACCAGCGTAAAGAAACGTCGAGCAGCCAGTATGGCATTGAGCTGGAGCAAAGCTCTCAGCCAAAACAGCCTGAATCGGCGCCGCGTTCTGGTTCATCACGTGAAGGGAGATACTAAGCATGCGTAAGATGATGATCCCGGTTATAGTCTTAGCGGTCGTGATATTTTTGATGTCGATCTTCGTGGTGAGTGAAGGTGAACGCAGTATTGTGATTCGCTTTGGACGTGTCCTGAAAGTGGATAACGAGATCGCGAAAATCTATCAGCCAGGTTTGCACTTTAAGTTGCCGTTGTTTGACCGAGTGAAGACCCTCGACGCGCGCATTCAAACCATGGATGACCGTGCCGATCGCTTTGTTACTGCAGAGAAAAAAGATGTCATTATCGACTCTTATCTGAAGTGGCGAATTAAAGACTTCGGTCAATACTACCTTGCCACAGGGGGCGGTAATAAGATCACCGCTGAGTCGCTGCTGCAACGTCGTATTTCTGACGGTCTGCGTGCCGAAATTGGTAACAAGACCATCAAAGAGATAGTGTCTGAAAAGCGCGACCAAGTCATGGAAGGTGTGTTGGAGCGTGCCGCGGGTGAGGGGATACGTGATTTAGGGATTGAGCTGATTGATTTGCGTATCAAGCGTATCAATCTTCCAAGCGAGATCAGTGAATCCATCTATGCCCGTATGCGTGCAGAGCGTGAAGCAGTGGCGCGTCGTCATCGTGCTCAAGGTCGTGAGCAGGCTGAAATTATTCGCGCACAAGCAGAACTTGAGGTAGCCACGATTCTTTCTCAAGCAGAGCGTCAGGCGCGAATCACACGCGGTGAAGCAGACGCTGAAGTGGCGCAGCTTTTTGCCCGTGCGTTCAAGAAAGAGCCTGAGTTCTATAGTTTTGTACGTTCGCTACAGGCCTATCGCGAGAGCTTTGACAGCAAGGGCGATATGCTGATTGTTGATCCGAAAAGTGACTTCTTCAAATACATGAAGCAGCCAGATGTGATCGATCAATAAATCGTTATCACCGACAGAAAAGACAAGGCATCGTGCCTTGTCTTTTTTTTTATCGGGTAATGATTGCGCACAGTAGAGTTCAACAAAGGAGAAGGAATCATGATGACATTCTGGGGGGCGCTCGCGCTGGTATTAATTGTCGAGGGGCTGGGGCCTATGTTATTCCCCAAGCAATGGCGACAAATGGTGACCGAGCTGAGTCAGCAGCCGGATAATCAGTTGCGACGTATCGGAGGATGTTTAGTGGTGATTGGCGCTGTATTCGCCTATTCCATCTTAGGTTAACAACGCGGCTGTCAGCTTGACGTGACAAACCCATGGAAAGAAAACGACAATACGGTTAAAAAATAACTGCAACCGAGTTTTTAAGGTGCTAGAATCCTTTTTTAACTAGCTGCATATCGAAGAAGATGGGTAATAACGTAGTCGTTCTCGGCACCCAATGGGGTGACGAAGGTAAGGGAAAGATCGTTGATCTTTTGACTGAAGATGCAAAATACGTGGTTCGCTATCAAGGCGGTCACAACGCAGGTCATACTCTTGTCATTGACGGTGAAAAGACCGTCCTACACTTGATTCCTTCTGGTATCCTCCGCAACAACGTTAAATGCATTATCGGTAATGGTGTGGTGCTGTCGCCAGACGCTTTACTGAAAGAAATGGGTGAGCTGGAAGCACGCGGCGTGCCCGTGCGTGAGCGCCTATTCCTATCAGAAGCGTGTCCTTTGATCCTGCCTTATCACATTGCGTTGGATGCAGCGCGTGAAAAAGCGCGTGGCAAGAAAGCCATTGGCACCACAGGCCGTGGTATTGGCCCAGCGTACGAAGACAAAGCGGCGCGCCGTGGTTTGCGTGTGGGTGACCTATTCGATAAAGAAGCCTTCGCTGAAAAGCTGAAAGAAGTGATGGAACTCCATAACTTCCAGCTAGAGCACTTCTATAAAGTCGAACCTGTAAGCTATGAAGACACCTTAGCCAAGGTCATGGAGCAAGCAGACATCCTCACCGGTATGGTGATTGATGTCACCCAAGAGCTCGATGATGCGCGTAAACGTGATGACAAAATCATGTTCGAAGGCGCACAAGGCACCTTGCTAGATATTGATCACGGTACTTATCCGTATGTCACCTCCTCAAACACTACCGCTGGCGGTGTGGCTGCAGGCTCTGGTTTTGGTCCTCGTCATCTTGGTTATGTGCTAGGTATCGCCAAAGCCTATTGCACGCGAGTAGGAGCAGGTCCGTTCCCAACAGAACTTGATGACGACATTGGTATGCATCTAGGTACCAAGGGTGCGGAATTTGGTGCAACCACGGGTCGTAAGCGTCGTTGTGGTTGGTTTGACGCGGTGGCTATGCGCCGTGCCGTGCAGATTAACTCGGTCTCGGGTTTTTGTTTGACCAAACTGGACGTGATGGACGGCTTGGAAGAAATCAAAATTTGTACCGGTTACAAGATGGCTGACGGCACCATGGTAGAGGTATCACCATTGGCTGCGGATGCGTACGCAAACATCGAGCCTGTTTATGAGACTATGCCGGGTTGGAGCGAAAACACCTTTGGGGTGAAGTCACTCGACGAGTTACCACAAGCTGCACTTGATTACATCAAGCGCATTGAAACCTTGACTGGCGTGCCGATTGATCTGATTTCAACTGGCCCAGACCGTAATGAAACCATCATTAAGGTTCATCCTTTCGAGAGCTAATGCTTGCGCGAAGACAAACCATGAAGCCAGCGTTTAACGCTGGCTTTTTTTATCGCTATTGGATGAGGTTGGAACCCAGATCGCGTGGAAAGCGGAAAAAACTTGCCGCCTTTGCTAAAGTCATTAAGCAGGGTGCCGATACAAAAAAGCACACGGTTAGCGCGCGCGTTGCTGTTGGGTTTCTTGGTTGAATAGCGAGTAGGCATGAAGTTTCGAACGCTGAGTTTTTCACTTTTACTAACGGTAACGACGTTGGCAACAGCAACCGCGAGAGCGGATGTGGGGCCAGCGGTGCCCTTGTATGAAGAAAGTGAACTGATCGCCTTATTCGAGACCAACTCACACCTTGAGCGTGTGGAACAAGATGAATGCCAACTCGTACAAGACATCGAAGTACGGGCAACACGTGTGGGATCTCCCGCCTATGAGTTCTTGTACGGCGATATGTTGGCGTGGGGCGTATGCGTTGATCAAGATGCCGAGCTCGGTGTGTATTACATGAAACAGGCTGCGCAGCAAGGGTTACCTGCGGCATTGGAGCAGTTAGGGCGATACTATGCGAATGGGACCTTGGTGCAGCAAGATCAACGACGCGCGATTCCTTACCTGCGCGAAGCCGCTTCATTGGGGGATACCCGCGCGCGAATTCAACTGGCCGAGTTGCTGGTGGATGACGTCGGTTCACCGCTTGATTATGAGGATGCTTATCGTTGGTTATATCAGACCATTACGGAAAAGGTCTATGTCGCAAGACACAGGTTCGACAAATAATACGCCAAACAACATCGCTGCGGATCCACACCAGGCCCGTGAAGCTGAAAAATATGAAAATCCGGTTCCCAGCCGAGAGCACTTGCTGGAAGTGATCCGCAGCTTTAAGGCGCCAGTGAGCCGCGACAATCTGTTTACCCATCTCGGTTTAGACGGCGATGATCAGTATGAAGGTTTACGTCGACGCCTGCGTGCGATGGAGCGAGATGGTCAACTCGTGTTTACTCGGCGTAAGTGCTATGCCTTGCCCGAGCGTCTGGATCTGATTAAAGGGACCGTTATTGGTCACCGTGATGGTTTTGGCTTCTTGCGCCCTGAAGGGAAAGGCAATCATGACGATTGGACGTTACCGTATCATCAAATGCGTAGCGTGATGCATGGCGATGTCATTTTGGCGCAAGGTGTTGGCACCGATAAGCGCGGTCGCCAAGAAGCCCGTGTCGTGCGAGTGTTGGAAGCACGTCAAGGCCAAATCGTTGGGCGTTATTTTGTCGAAGACGGTATGGGCTTTGTCGTGCCAGACGACAGCCGCCTGGGCCAAGATATCGTGATTGATAAAGAGCACACTCAGGGCGCGCGTATGGGCAATGTAGTGGTGGTTGAGATCATGCAGCGCCCGACGCGGCAAACCAATCCTGTTGGCAAAATTGTTGACGTGCTAGGCGAGAACATGGCGCCGGGTATGGAAATCGAGATTGCAATGCGCACCCACGATATTCCTCATCAATGGCCGGATGCCGTGCTCAAGCAAGTGAAAAGTTTGAACGAGGAAGTGCCGGAAAAAGCGAAAGAAGGCCGCGTTGATCTACGCGATCTGCCGCTGGTGACCATCGATGGTGAAGATGCCCGCGACTTTGATGATGCGGTCTACTGTGAACGTAAACGTTCTGGTGGCTGGCGTTTGTGGGTGGCAATTGCCGATGTTAGTTACTATGTGCGGCCTGATTCTGCGCTGGATAAAGAAGCGCAAAACCGCGGTAACTCGGTGTACTTCCCCAACCAAGTGGTGCCCATGTTACCGGAAGTGCTTTCCAACGGCCTATGCTCGCTCAATCCACAGGTTGATCGTCTATGTATGGTCTGTGAAATGACAATTTCTGAGTCAGGCGCACTATCCGGCTACAAGCACTATGAAGCGGTGATGAACTCCCACGCGCGTCTGACTTATACCAAGGTGTCTCATATTCTGGAAGGCGATGAGGAACTGCGTGAGCGCTACCGCTCTTTGGTGCCGCACTTAGAGACCTTGCATGATATGTACAAGGTGCTCAGTGGTGCGCGTCAGCAGCGTGGGGCCATTGAGTTCGAGACGGTGGAAACCCAATTTATTTTCAACGCACAGCGCAAAATCGACCGAATTGTGCCGGTGGAGCGCAACGATGCGCACAAGATCATCGAAGAATGTATGATCTTGGCCAACGTCGCTTCGGCGCGCTTTGTGGAAAAACACAAAGAGCCGGCATTATATCGTGTTCACGAAGCACCGGGTGAAGAACGTCTTAGTGGCTTTAAAGATTTCTTAGGCGAGTTAGGCTTAAGCCTGAGTGGCGGCCTAGAGCCGACGCCGAAAGATTACGCGGCACTGATGCACGTGGTCCATGGTCGCGCGGACAGTGAGCTTATTCAGACCATGTTGCTCCGCTCGATGAAGCAAGCGGTGTATCAAGCGGATAACCAAGGTCACTTTGGTTTGGCACTAAAACAATACGCCCACTTTACCTCGCCTATTCGTCGCTATCCGGATTTGCTGTTGCACCGTGCACTCAAATACTTGATTGCCAAGCAGGCGGGTAAAAACCAAGATCGTTGGACCCCGACCGGTGGCTACCACTACTCGTTTGACGATATGGATGTGCTCGGTGAGCAGTGCTCGAAAACCGAACGCCGTGCTGATGACGCTACCCGTGATGTGGCTGATTGGCTCAAGTGTGAGTACATGCAAGATCACGTTGGTGATGAGCTGGAAGGCGTGATTGCTAATGTCACTGGTTTTGGCTTCTTTGTTCGCCTTAATGAGCTACATATCGATGGCTTAGTCCATATTTCCAACCTCGATAATGATTACTATCGCTTTGATATGGTCGGTCAACGCTTGATTGGTGAAGGCTCGGGTCGTGTGTTCCGACTTGGCGATCAGGTGGCAGTGAAAGTGCTGGCGGTGAACTTGGATGAGCGACAAATCGACTTTGAGCTGGTAGGCTCTGAGCGCAAAGCTCGTCGCCCGGGAAAAACCGCCCGAGATAAACGCAAGAAAGGTCGTGCGGAGTCGAATAAAGACCCACAAGCGCGCCGTGAGCGAACCTCGGTACGGCAACAGCTCAAACGCGGCGCGGTGCCAAGCGTTGAAGAAGACAAGGCCCCTGAAGAGAAAAAAGGCAAGAAGGGCAAAGGTAAGTCGCCTGCGGAAAAAGTACGCAAGAAAAAGGCGAAAAAGCAAAAACCTAAAGCGGTCAAGAAAAAGAAGTAAATCATGAGTAGTGAAGTTATTTACGGCATTCATGCCGTCCAAGCGATTTTAGCAACCGATCCTTCCCGCTTTATTGAAGTGATGGTATTAAAAGGGCGTCAAGACGAGCGTTTGGTCCCCGTGCTCAATGACATTGCGATGCTGGGCGTGAGTATTCAGCAAGTGGGCCGCAAAGCGTTAGACGACAAAACTCAAGGTGCGTCGCATCAGGGGATTGTGGCCCGTGTCAAACCGGGTCGTCAGTACAACGAGAATGACTTGGAGGCGATCCTCGCTAATACCGAGAACCCTTTGTTGCTGGTACTTGACGGTGTCACCGACCCGCATAATTTGGGGGCTTGCCTGCGCACTGCCGATGCAGCCGGAGTGAGTGCGGTCATCGTTCCGAAAGATAAATCTGCTCAGCTTAACGCGACGGCCCGCAAAGTGGCCTGTGGCGCAGCTGAAGTGGTGCCTTTGGTGCGTGTTACTAACTTGGCGCGTTCAATGCGGACGCTCAAAGAGCAGGGCGTGTGGTTTGTGGGCACCGCCGGTGAAGCCGATCATGATGTTTACGACACCAAATTGGTGGGGCCGCTAGCCTTAGTGATGGGCGCGGAAGGAGACGGCATGCGCCGTTTGACTCGTGAAACCTGTGATGAGCTAATTCGTATTCCCATGTCAGGAAGCGTATCGAGCTTGAACGTATCCGTGGCAACTGGTGTCTGTTTGTATGAAGCGGTGCGTCAGCGTCGTTAAGTGCCTTGTCTCTTGTCCACCGTTGAAGAAAAACGCCCCTGTTGGGGCGTTTTGTCATTGAGGGAAGTGAGAAACCGTTACAGCAATTGCCAGACCGCGGCGCTGCCCGGCTTTTCGCCTTGCGTCCACCACTTGGCTTGGTAGCGTTGGTTGTTATATTCAACTTCAGCGCCGCCGGAATAAGCGACGGTCGCTTGCCATTCACTGCTTTGGTTGGCTTGGCTATCCCCGACGCGCTCCCATGGATCGCCTTGGTCTGGGCGCTGGCCTTTGGTCCACCACTTGGCGCGATACTCAACCCCTTGATACAGGACGCGATCGCCGCCGACATACACGGTGTTTTCATCCCACATTGGCAAGCCACTGGTCGGCGTCACGGTCACTGTGAATTGCGCTTGCGTGGTTTTGTCGCCATCGCTGACCTCTACTGTAACCACATAGTCGCGATTCTCAGTTACGGTAGGCGCGGTCAGCGTCACCTGATCACCGGTGCCAGAAACGGCCAGATCGCCGGATGCTCGGTAGGTGTAGCTGAGTGTATCGCCATCTGGGTCGTTTGCCTCAATGGTTACACGGGTTTGCTCACCGCTTTTCAGGCTAACTGGGGTGATAGGTGCCACGGTAGGGGCTTGGTTTTCACCCGGCACCACTACCTTTATAGTGGCGCTGGCCTCGGCATTAGCTTGGCCATCCGAGACTGTCACCGACAGGGAATAGTCGGTGCTGGTGCTCACGTCAGGGGCGGTCACGGTGACCGAATCCGTGTCGCCATTGGTCAGGGTCAACGCCGTATCGCCTTGCCAGCGATAGATCAGGGCATCGCCATCCCGATCGCGCCCATTGGCAGCAATGGTTAATGATTCTCCCGGCGCCAGCGTATAGCTTTGTTGCGCGAGACTCACTGTTGGGGCGTTGTTGACTGGCGGCTGACCATCCTGTGCTAAGCCCTCGTGCATCGCATTGAGGATATCGCCATTGTCGGCATCAATCTCCCATGCAAACAAACCGGCGAAGTTGTGATTACGCACATACTGGCCTTTGGCTTTGACCGAGCGGGGGGTGTCGTAAGTGACCAGCTTGCCGTTGTCAGGGTTCCAAATGTAGGCCGCTTCAGCTTGCTCATCATAACCGGTTTGAAAGCCATTGATGCCGTTACCCGCGCTGCCGAGCATTGATGTGACGACGCCTTTGTAGTCAATCACGCCCGCTTCCCAAATACCATCAGCGGTGCTGCCCTTGATCGGGCCGTTACCGGGCGCGGTCATCGGGTTGCTAGGATCGGTTGCATTGGCAGGGAAAACGCCTTCCCAGCCACGACCGTACATCGCGGTACCGATCACCATTTTTTCCGGTGGCACGCCGCTTTCTAGCAGTAATTGCACGCCATTATCGAGCGTGTAAGCAGGGCCTTTGCGGGGCTCGCCGTTATCATCGACGCCAGTGCCATCACATTCATCCGCACTCATGTGGCTGCCACAGTAAATGGCGGTTTGGTGACCGGTGACATTATTCCATGCGCCGAAAAAGTCGTAGGTCATGGCAAAGATGTAATCCATGTACGGCGCGCTGGCGCTGTAATCGACGTTGGCGATTTTGTCATAACCGGCACCGACGGCCGAGGTGAGTTGGTACTCACGGCCCGTGTCGGCTTCGAGCTCATCCAACATCGCGCGCAGCTCACGCATTAAGGCCGCGTAGGCTTGGCTATCCTTATCTTGGTCACCTAAATCAGGGTTGGCACCGCCACCGCCTGGGTATTCCCAGTCAATGTCGACCCCATCGTAGAATTTCCAGGTTTGCAGGAACTCTTTCATTGAGGCGACAAAGACGTCACGGTTGGCCTTGTCGGTGAAATCATAGAAGGGGTCGGATAGGGTCCAGCCGCCCACGGAGGGGAGAATTTTCAGATCAGGGTAGCGCTGCTTGAGCGCCATCATTTGCGCGTAGGTGCCACCTATCGGATCTTTGGCCGGTGTGCCGGGCAGCTTTTTCTGAATCGCCGCCCATGGGTCATGGATTGCCACTTCATAGTCTTCTGAGCCTTGGCAAGCGAGCTCAAGTGCGCGCAAGCTGTTGCCATTTTCGATGTCGCCCAATGACTCATTGGGGCCACAAATGGGGATAAAGCCATACAAGATGTGGGTGAGATTCCCCGCGGGCACCTGACTGACATCGAAGTTACGACCATAAATGCCCCATTCGACAAAGTATGCCCCCACCACGGTATCAGGCTGTTTGGGATAGTCATTGTTGTTCGGGTCGACATTCATCGGCAGTGGGTCAAGATGGACGCCGTCGGTGTCTGCGATGACGATGGGTTTGGCGGCACTGGTCGCACACTGACCATCGACGCCCCCTTCACACAAGGCGAGTTTAAGCTGGTGACGACCGCCTTTGTCATAGGGGAAAGTGACTGTGCCGGATTGGGTGCCTGCCGGTAAAGTGCCTTGATTGACCACCTGATCGTCAAAGTACACCTTGTAGCTATCACCGCCATCACCGGACCAGGCATTCCATTTAATTTCAATTTGGACTTCATCCACGCGCTGCACCAGATCTTTGTACGATCCGCGGCCATATTCATCGACTTCAACAAAAGAATAGTTTTGTGGCTTCCAGTCCAAACTTGGGGTTGAAGGGGCCGCCACGGCGTGGCTGGCGCCCAGTGCCCCAGCAATCGCCAGAGAGAGTAGGGTCATTGGCTTCATGTTTGCTCCTTATTGTGTCACGCGTTGCCAAACAAGGGCAGCGCCGGGTTGCTCGTTTCTAGTCCACCATTTTGCTTGGTAGATGTTATCGCCGTAGCGCACGCGATCCTTGGCCAGATAGACCTCAGATGCGCGCCATGCGGGCAGGTTGCTGGTGGGTTCGTCGGTAGCCGGGATCACCGACAGGTTGAAGCTATAGCTATCGTGATGGCTAAAGACTTGGTTTTGCACCACGTCATCGGCATTAAACTGGATCTCGCCGTGGCGCATCACCCCGATACGTAAGGGCTCGTTAGCCTGTTGCTCGATAAGACTGGCCAGCGCGTGTGGCCAATTCGTCACATTTTGGTCCGTCAGGGTGAGTGTGACATCCACCACTTCCTGGCCTTGGCGATTGTGCAAGCGGGCCCGCACGCGATCGCCCAATGCTGCCATTTGTGGATGTTGGACAAAGTATCCTAGCTCGTGCCATTGGGCGGGTGCGGTCTGACTAGGGGTGATGGTAATGTCGGCACAGTTGTAGAAGCCTTCTCCGGCCGGATCAATACGTTGCCAACGGCTATAGATAATGGCATCACCTTGACGATCGGCGGGCAGGGTCACGGTCATCTCATAATACCGGTTACCGTTATCGCCGATCACAATGGGCAGATCGCCAAAGGTGTCGATCTTTTCGAGATCATCCCACGTCAGCGCATCGGTCGCGCCGTTGTAATCTGGCTTGGTGAGATAAATTTCCCAAAAGCTCGGGTTATGAGGCGTGGTGGCGCGAAAGCGCACGTCAATTTGGCCATTGCCATCTGGGGTGATCTCGGTCCGTTGCCAATCCGGTGAGGGCAAACTGATCCCGGCTTTATTAGGATCGCCGGCACCACATAAGTTGCCATCGGTAACGGCCGCTTTCACCGCATCCATATTGCGATAATCCGCCACCAATTGCGCCGATTCATGGTGTTGCACAAACGGGTAGTGCCCCGATTCTAAGAACGCAGCGCGACAGGCGGCGTTAGGGATACCTGACCCATCTGAAGGCCACCAATAGCCCCCTTGCTCATGGCAAATCGCCTGGCGCGCTTTGGGGCTTTCTAAATAGCCATGTGCCATCACCTGTGTGCTGCTTGCGACCAGCGCAAGGGCCACGGCGGTGCGGCAGGAAAGTTGAGTAAACGAAGACTTGAACATAACGACTCCTTAACGGGGGCACGCAGCCCCCGCATTCAAGACTAGAAATGGATTAGAGGCTGCAGACTTGGCGCCAAGCTTGACCACCGGGTGCCGCTTGGGTCCACCACTTGGCTTCCCATACCGCCTCTTGGTAGATAAGTTGGTCGCCACCGCTGGCATGATTGACCCCGTTAGGCCAGTTGGGGTAGGTACTCAGGCTGGCGATATCGACGCCAGGACACTGAGACTCTCCGCCACTTTGGCTGGTGCTACCGGGAAGCGCAGGCGGAAGGCTTGGATACTCCTGCTTCACCGCATAGCGCTGGCCATCTTTTTCGATGGTGATATTGGTTGGGTTGGTGATAGGCATGTAGTACATCACCTGAGCGTCCAAGGTTTCACCCGGCTTAAAGCTTTGCTCTATACCACCCCATTCGTTAATCAAGGTGATGGCAAAGCGATGATGGGTGGCATCAAACCCGCCGATGTTGTTACCACTGGCATTGCTGCTATCACGCACCACTTCCATGCGCAGCTTTTTCTGGGCGTTCCAGTCAGATTTAAAAATGGCCGAGGTAGACACTGGCACATCAAAGCTGATGGTGGCGCCCGATAAGTCCAGATCGGAGTGGTTGGTAAAGCGGAACGTGGGGCGAATAGGGTAGTTGTCATCGCCCACTGGGAAGTTCAGCGCGTCAAGCGTGACATCCACTTGCTCGCTTGGCACTTGGAAATTGGCGTCGCCACGTTGTAGTGAGTAGTCGCTGCCCGCTTGCTTAAAGGTTTGGTACGCCAGCGAGGTCAGGGTGTCACCCATAAAGTAGGCTTGACGCTGATCATCATAGCGATAATCCCCCGCCAGCTCCCAGAACATCACCCCGCCTAGGCCCTTATTGACCACGTAGTCGACCTTTTCGGCCATCGAGGTTTCGTCTTCCATTGACAGGAATACGCGTTTTTCTTCGTTCCAAACCCATGGCGCTTTGGCGATGTCATCGTAATAAGCTTGATAGTTACCGGTGAGACGGTCGCTAGGATCTTGCTCAGGGTCGAGCCCGTACTCTGCCGCATAGGCCGGTAGTTTGCCATCGAGCAAATTTTTCACATGCCATAAAGGGTTGGAGCCGGCAGGCACTTCGTTGCCGAGCTCGTCCACATCATGCCAAAGGTTATCTATCCCGACTGCACCGTTGCCGCATTTGTTTTTCTCACCGACACCGGTGCCGGCTGGGCACTCGCTTTGGTTTGGCAATGGCGCGCGTCCCCAAAGGCCTTTGTCGCCACCTTGCACGTCTTTAAAGCCGCGGGTGTAATACGGGATACCGATATTGATGCGGCCGGGAGACATACCGCCCATAAAGTAGGTGGCTGCCCAATCGGTATTTAAATAGCCAATCCCTTCAAATTCAGGGGTTTGGTAGACATTCCACTGTTTAAGTTCGGAATCCTCTCCGGTGTCATACAGCGGCGCTTGATGGCCAACATGATCGTTCCATGCCCCGTGCAGATCATAGCTCATGATGTTGACGTAATCTAAGTATTGGGTGGTTTGGAAGGTTTTCATCCCGCGCAATAAGTAACCCGATGACGGTGCGGCAATGGTCAGCATATAGTGCTTGCCATCTTGCGCGCTGGCTTTATCGAGCGCTTCACGCAGCGACTTCATCAGTACTTGATAGGATTTATTCAAGTGCGCGCGACGTGGGTTGGAGTACTCGAAATCGTCAGGGTGGCCTGAGTCTTTCATCGACGATGGGTATTCATAATCAATGTCCAGACCATCAAAGCCATACTGGCGCAAGAAGGCGACGGCACTGTCGGTGAAAGCCTTGATGCCGGCTTGGTTGACGCTGCCATCGGCATTGGTGGTCATGGTGTAGAAACCGCCACTGTCGATGCGCTCGCCGTTTTCACCGAAGTAGCCCCCGGTTTCGGCCCAGCCGCCCACGGAGATCAGCGTTTTCACGTCGGGGTGCTGCTTTTTATACTTGTTGAGCAAGTTAAAGTGGCCTTTGTACGGCAGGGTCGGATCCATCTCTGCGCCGGCCACGCCCGGCCAGGTCATTTGGGTCGCGGGGTTATCGGGGGCATTGGGATCGCCGATAGACAGTTGGTTGTCCGCGTTGATGTGGGCAAAGGCGTAGTTAATGTGGGTGATCTTGTCCCAAGGAATATCGCTGACTAAATAAGCGGGCTGGCCGTTGGCGCCGTTTCGCCAGCTGGTGAAATAGCCAATGACACGGCGAGGGTGATCGGCGCCCATGTCTTCAAGGCCGTTTTCGTCATACACAGAGCAATACGGCACGTCGACATCTGGGGTGGTGTATAAACCAGCCGGACGACAGGTATACTCATCGCCGCCGGTTTGGTCATCACCCACCACCTGTTGCAATGTCTGGATGTCGGTAGCGCCTTTGTCGTCGGTCACGGTGAGAGTAAATGTAAAACGACCCGTTTGTTCGGCTTGCCAGCGAATGGCGGTTGCTTCTGCACCTTCATACAATAGGGTGTCGCCTTGTGAGAGCGCGAATGAGGTCACCGTGCCATCCGTGTCTGTCCCGGCGAGGGTGAAGGTGAGTGTGTCACCAACCTCAATCGGTCCAGACGGAGAGACGGTTAAGGTTGCGGTAGGGGCTTGGTTGACGCTGCCAGCGCACTGGCCGAGGATTTTCCACGCTTTCCATTCGCCAGATTGGGTGGCCGGGTCGGCTTGCGTCCACCACCTCGCTTCATAGGCGGTGTTATCTGTTTTTACTTGATCCCCTTTAGTGTAGGTATTGCCATTCTGCCAATCGGATAATGGCTGGCAATCAACTGCAGCGTGTACGCTGGGGCTACTTAATGCGAGCCCTGCCAAACCAAGTGCGACCATACGCGATGGTGTTACTATCTTCATATTTTGCTCCAAAAATTTTTGAAACGAATTTCATCAATACAGTCAGTGATTGATGAGGTCTTCCCCTACGCTTTTTGCACTAAAAACGGCTTTTCCGCTCAAGCATAGGCAATAAAAAGATTATTTTGGGCATTAACTGCCAAGAAAAGGAGGCGGGAATGTCATAATTTGAGCGTGGGTTCATAAATTAATTATTGGTAAAAAAGAAGTACATCCATAGCGTGATGTTGGTAGTAATTCGCACATAATTGACAGTTTGCAGGCTTGATTTCTTATTTTTTTTGAAATTGGTCATGCTTTTTTCGGGGATGCCATGGAACAACCAACCGATAAAGACAAAATCCGTTTGCTTATGACGCGGCAATTCTGTACTATCTCGCGCCTGATTCTCGGTCTTTTCTTTTCCGTTCCTTGCTTCCGCTGGACGACCGAGCCAATTGTGGAAGCTGATTAATCCGTAAGGAGCAACTCAATGCGTCATTACGAAATCGTATTCATGGTGCACCCTGATCAGAGCGAGCAAGTTGCTGGCATGATCGAGCGTTACACTGCGTCTATTAAAGATGCAGGCGGTCAGATCCACCGTCTAGAAGACTGGGGCCGTCGCCAACTGGCTTACCCAATCAACAAACTGCACAAAGCACACTACGTTATGATGAACGTAGAAGCCGAGCAGGCTGTGATTGACGAGCTAGAAAGCATGTTCCGCTTCAACGACGCAGTGATCCGTAACATGATCATGCGTACTAAAGACGCTATCACTGAGCCATCTGTCATGATGAAGGCTAAAGAAGAGCGTACTGCTAAGCGTGAAGATCGCCCTGAGCGTGAAGAGCGTGCGGAAGCGAAGCCAGAAGCAAAAGCGGAAGCTGAAGCTGAAGGCGAAAACGCAGCTGAGTAATTGCTGTGATGACCAATCGGTTGGAGCTTGCTGGTGTTATCAGTAAAGGTCCGGTCCGTCGCCAAAGCCCTGCAGGCGTTCAGCACTGTCACTTTGTGTTAGAGCATCGTTCCACGCAGGTTGAAGCTGACTTCCCTCGACAAGTTTTTTGTCGTTTATCTGTGGTTGTGAGTGGGCAAGGGTCAACACAACAAACGCAAAATTTAGCTTTAGGTAGCCATATCAAGGTAAGCGGTTTTATCGCTTACCAGACCAGCCGACAAGGCGAGGGAAAATTGGTATTGCATGCCGACACTATTATAGACATTTAGATCAGGAGATAAGCCCATGGCACGTTTCTTCCGTCGTCGTAAATTCTGCCGTTTCACTGCAGAAGGCGTCACAGAGATCGATTACAAAGATGTAGCGACTCTAAAAAATTACATTACCGAATCAGGTAAAATCGTACCTAGCCGTATCACTGGTACTCGTGCTAAGTATCAGCGTCAACTGGCTCGTGCTATCAAGCGCGCTCGTTACCTGGCCCTGCTGCCGTACACTGACAAGCATCAGTAATCGGAACTGTCCAAGTTAGAGAGGATTGAAGAATGCAAGTTATTCTACTTGATAAAATCGGTAACCTGGGTGGCCTAGGTGATCAGGTAACTGTTAAATCTGGTTATGCACGTAACTTCCTTATCCCTCAGGGTAAAGCTGTTATGGCAACCAAAGCCAACATTGAACATTTTGAAGCACGTCGTGCTGAGCTAGAAGCAAAAGTTGCTGAGCAACTGGCTGCTGCTCAAGCGCGTGCTGAGAAAGTTGAAGCACTAGAAGCGGTTGAAATCGCTTCGAAAGCGGGTGATGAAGGTAAACTGTTTGGTTCTATCGGTACCCGTGATATCGCTGACGCTGTGACTGCAGCGGGCGTTGAAATCGCTAAAAACGAAGTTCGTCTACCAGAAGGCGCACTGCGTCACACTGGCGAGTACGAAATCAGCGTGCAACTGCACTATGATGTTTTCGCGACCGTCAACGTGAACGTTGTTGCTATGTAATTAGCAACAAGGTTTCGATAAAAAGCCAGCCTTCGGGTTGGCTTTTTGTTTTTTCAGCGGTTTATAACCATTGATAACGAATACCGACCGTGAACATACTGTCGCGATTTTTTAGTCCCGGAGGGACATCTGTCATGTAAGTCTGTTTGCTGGTTATTTTTATCGATAACTTTTCAGTAATGGTTGATGCCAAAGTGAGTGATCCTTCGACACTGGTATTACTGCTCCCTGAAATGATAATACTTCTTCCTTCTAAACTGACATTATCGAGCATATGCCACTCTCCTCTTGCCTGTCCACGTATCACTGATTCACTGACTGAGTAAGGCATGATCAAATCGTCATCATCAATTTCATCGACGTTCGGTTGTTGGTAACGAAAACCTGGGCCTATCTCGGTGCTTAATGTGACCTTAGCGTTTTGAAGCCAGTGATAACCTAAACCCGTTGCCAGCATAAAATCGTCATAATAAGGGCCGTAACGGTCGGCGACATAAGTGGCATTGAGTAGCGCATAGCTTCTGTCACCAAGTAGCATATTAGCTTGCGACTCTWGCTCTGTTTTACGTTTGTCCTCTTCACCATCTTTTTCAACTTGCAACAGGCTAATGCTGGCTTGATAACTGTATTGCTCAACTTGATATTGACCTGTGAGCGCATTATTGATGGTTTGAGAATCTGAGTTACCACCGAGGCGCTGATAACCGAGCGAAATATCGGCTGACCAAGGTGATTCTGATGTTTTATTATCGTCACTTGCATAGGCAGGGACCCCGCATACCATCCAAATTGATAACCACACGGGCTGACAAAAAGACTTCACTACTTTCATCTCACGCAATCTAAGGCGCCGCTATGCTAAGCGCTGTTTGCATTGTGATAGTCAAATTTGGGTTAGAATTCGAGGAGGTCATTCAGCGTTTGGAAAAAAATGTCTCATGGGGCAGCGTCCCACGAGGACAGCGGGTATAATGACCTCCATTAGCAATAGGTGAGTTTTTATGGCAGACAATCGTAAACCCGCAAAAGATCAGCAAGTCGCTAACCTCAAAGTGCCACCACACTCGATAGAGGCCGAGCAGTCGGTTTTAGGTGGTTTAATGTTGGATAATGAACGCTGGGATGCGGTTGCGGAAAAAGTCGTCGGCCATGATTTTTATAGCCGACCCCATCGGTTGATTTATGAATCGACCAAATCGCTACTGGATGAGGGGAAGCCGCTTGATCTCATCACCTTGTCTGAGCATCTCGAAAAGGCGGGAACGCTCGACGATGTGGGCGGCTTTGCCTACTTGGCGGAGCTGGCGAAAAACACCCCGAGCGCCGCTAATATTGTGGCGTATGCAGATATCGTCCGTGAACGTGCCATGGTGCGTAACCTGATTGGGGTAGCCAATGAAATTGCCGATGCGGGCTATGATACCCAAGGGCGAAGCTCAGAAGATTTGCTCGATATGGCGGAGAGTAAAGTCTTCGCGATTGCTGAGTCTCGGACTAGTGAAACCGAAGGTCCACAGCACATTGACTCGGTACTGAGTCGCACCCTAGAGCGCATTGAAGAGCTGTTCAAGTCACCGCAAGACGGGGTTACCGGCGTATCGACGGGTTTTACCGATCTTAATAAGAAAACGGCAGGCTTACAGCCTTCTGATCTCGTTATCGTCGCGGCACGACCATCGATGGGTAAAACGACCTTTGCGATGAACTTGTGTGAAAACGCAGCCATGGATCAAGAAAAGCCTGTATTGATTTTCTCGCTCGAGATGCCGGCTGAGCAGCTGATGATGCGTATGTTGGCCTCGTTATCACGGGTTGACCAAACCAAGATCCGAACCGGCCAATTAGATGATGAAGATTGGGCGCGTATCTCGTCCTCGATGGGGATCTTGATGCAGAAAAAGAACATGTACATCGATGATAGTTCCGGCCTAACACCGACTGATGTGCGCTCGCGAGCCCGCCGTGTGGCGCGCGAACATGGTGGCGTGAGCATGATCATGGTCGACTATTTGCAACTGATGCGCGTGCCAGGGTTACAAGAAAACCGGACCTTGGAAATTGCTGAAATTTCGCGTTCACTGAAAGCGCTCGCGAAAGAGCTGAATGTGCCTGTAGTGGCGCTATCGCAGCTTAACCGTTCGTTGGAGCAACGTGCTGATAAGCGCCCCGTTAACTCGGACCTGCGTGAGTCGGGTGCGATTGAGCAAGATGCTGACTTGATCATGTTTATTTATCGTGACGAAGTCTACAACCCAGAAAGTGCCATGAAAGGGATTGCAGAAATCCTGATTGGTAAACAGCGTAACGGTCCAATTGGTAGTGTGCGCTTGACCTTCCAAGGCCAGTACTCACGCTTTGATAATTATGCAGGACCCGCGTTTGATGATGAGTGATCTGTCTACCATGACCAATGCGGCTCGCGCCTTCATTGATCCCGAGGCCATGGTGCACAACATCCAAGTGATGCGTCGCAAAGCCCCCGGTAGCAAAGTGATGACAGTGGTCAAATCGGACGGTTACGGTCATGGGCTAACCTCCGTTGCGACGACGTTGGCGCCTTATAGCGATGCCTTTGGGGTGGCGCGGATAGAAGAAGCACTGACGCTGCGTCAAGCGAGCATTACCTTACCCATTGTGCTACTCGAAGGTTTCTACGAAGCGGATGAGCTGCCGTTATTGGTTGAGCACCAACTGACCGCCACGGTGCACTGTGATGAGCAAGTGGCAATGCTGACACAAGCGACCCTATCTTCGCCTTTGTCGGTATGGCTAAAAGTGGACTCAGGCATGCATCGGCTCGGCTTTGAACCGGATCAGGTGCCTGGTGCGCTTTTTGCCCTGCATGCTTGCGACAATGTAGCGCCTGAGATTGGTTACTTGAGTCATTTTGGCTGCGCGGACGAAATGGATAATCCGATCACCCAAGCGCAAATTGACACCTTCTCGCGCGTTACGGAAGGGCTGCCCGGTGAACGCTCATTGGCTGCATCTTCCGGCACGTTATTTTGGCCGCAAAGTCATTTTGATTGGGTGCGCCCAGGTATTTGCCTGTATGGCATTTCCTCTCGTATTGAATTAACAGGCGACGCACTTGGTTTGAAGCCGGCAATGCGCCTGACATCGCGGGTCATGGCTGTGCGTCGTCTCAAAGCTGGCGAGCCGGTAGGTTATGGCGCGCGTTGGCGCAGTTCGCTCGATACCTTGATTGGTGTGATTGCGATCGGCTATGGCGACGGCTATCCGCGTTCTGCACCTGACGGCACGCCCGTATGGCTCAATGGTCGAGAAGTACCGCTGGCTGGGCGCGTCTCAATGGATATGATCACCGTTGATCTGGGTCCAGATGCGACCGATAAGGTGGGTGATGAAGCGGTGTTGTGGGGACCCGAGCTCCCGGTTGAGCGCATCGCGCGCTTGGTTGATACGATTGGTTATGAACTTGTCTGCCAGGTGACAGGCCGCGTCCCACGTCAATATCTAACCAATCCCTCCCCGAGGGGGTGAGCGAAACGCAGTGATACGCTAAACGCCTCGGGGCTGCTTTGTCTCGGTTGATTAGCCCGTGGTAGGCGCGCCTTGAAGTGTGACGACCAGCGTACGTGAACCGCCCTGATCACGGTGTTCGCCTAGATAAATCCCTTGCCACGTACCGAGGTTGAGGTGTCCTTGAGTGATAGGGACAGTGACACTGGCCCCCAGTAAAGACGCCTTAATATGTGCCGGCATATCATCATCCCCCTCATAGGTATGACGGTAATAGGGCGCACGCTCGGGCACTGAGTGATTAAAAYGGGACTCCATATCTTGACGCACGGTGGGGTCCGCATTTTCATTGAGGGTTAAACTGGCTGAGGTATGTTTGATAAATACCTGCATCATCCCCATCTCAATATCATGCAACACAGGCAGTGCGTCGATGATCTCGTCGGTCACAAGGTGAAAGCCTCGAGAGCGCGGGCGTAAGCGAATTTCAGTTTGGTACCACATAAGCAATCCTTGTTGTGATCTCTATCGTAATCAGTTAGCCCAAAGGCGATCCAACTATTCTATGATTAATCGCAACCTACTCACAGCGATTGCATGTGAGAATCGAGCCATGATTATGTAATATTACACCAATAACCGCTGCGTACAGCATGGTGGTGCTGACGTTATACAGGACTCCAGCCTGCTGTGATACCCACAGCAGCACTCACAACGCGATTTGGATGACATGATGCTAAAGACAACGAACCCCACACAAACCGTGGCGTGGCAATCACTGACCGCCCACTTTGAAGAAGCACAGGACTATACACTGGCGGATCTGTTTGCGGATAATCCAGACCGATTTGCCCATTTCTCAACGCAATTTGAAGACAGCATTCTGTTGGATTATTCCAAAAACCTGATCAGCGAAGAAACCCTGACCAAGTTATTGGCATTGGCAGACGAAACGGGCGTCTCAGACGCGATTACGTCGATGTTTAATGGTGAGAAAATCAACCGTACAGAAGACCGAGCCGTGCTTCATACTGCGTTGCGTAACCGTAGCAACCAGCCTGTTATGGTGGATGGCGAAGATGTCATGCCGCACGTCAACGCAGTACTCGCGCAAATGCAATCATTCTCTGAGCGTGTGATCAGCGGTGAGTGGAAAGGCTATACCGGTAAAGCAATTACCGATGTGGTGAACATTGGTATCGGTGGCTCAGATCTTGGCCCTTACATGGTCACTGAAGCGCTGGCAGCCTACAAAAACCACCTCAATTTACACTTTGTTTCTAACGTTGATGGCACCCACATGGCCGAAACGTTAAAAGCCCTGAATCCTGAAACGACGTTGTTCTTGGTGGCTTCAAAAACCTTTACCACCCAAGAAACCATGACCAATGCGCACACGGCGCGTGACTGGTTTATGAAGGCCGCTGGAGATGAAAGCCAGGTGGCGAAGCATTTTGCGGCGCTTTCAACCAATGCCGATGCTGTTGCGAACTTTGGGATTGATACGGCCAACATGTTCGAGTTCTGGGACTGGGTTGGTGGCCGTTATTCACTGTGGTCAGCCATTGGTCTATCGATTTGCTTAGGCGTCGGCTTTGACAATTTTGTCGCCTTACTCGATGGCGCACATCAAATGGATAACCACTTTAAAACCGCACCCATGGCGCAAAACATGCCGGTGTTGTTGGCGTTAATCGGTATCTGGTACAACAACTTCCACGGTGCTGAATCAGAAGCGATTTTACCGTATGATCAATACATGCATCGCTTTGCCGCGTATTTTCAACAAGGCAACATGGAATCAAACGGTAAATACGTCGACCGTCACGGTAATCCGGTCGATTATCAAACGGGCCCAATCATCTGGGGTGAACCTGGTACAAACGGCCAACATGCTTTCTATCAGCTTATCCACCAAGGCACTAAGTTAATCCCGTGTGACTTTATTGCCCCCGTGCATAGTCACAACGCGATTGGCGATCACCACGCTAAACTGATGGCGAACTTTTTTGCTCAGACCGAAGCATTAGCCTTTGGTAAGAGCCGTGAGCAAGTCGAAGCCGAGCTAGTGAAAGCGGGCAAATCGGCCGAAGACGTGGCTGCGATCGCACCCTTTAAAGTGTTTGAAGGTAACCGTCCAACCAACTCTATTTTGGTTGAGAAAATCACGCCTTATACACTCGGGGCTTTGATTGCGATGTATGAGCATAAAATCTTCACTCAGGGTGTAATTTGGAACATTTTCAGCTTTGATCAGTGGGGTGTTGAGCTGGGTAAACAACTGGCAAGCAACATTTTGCCTGAGCTGAGTGATGATCAGCAGGTTGAGAGCCATGATAGCTCGACCAATGGACTGATCAATGCATTCAAGCAGTGGCGCCAAGCGTAAGCTGACCGACTACGATTAATTGAGAAAGCTAAACGCCGCGATGCTTATCGCGGCGTTTCTATCTTAATATAGGTGGGTTGACTAAGCTGCGCATCGTTGTTTAATGATCGAAGCAGATCTCGATAAACGCTGTGCCATGTGGGGACTTAAACGGCATGATAATCACTGGGCCATCACTTTTGTGGTTGATGGTATGGCCTTTGCCTGAGACAACCACTGGGGTCGCCATTTCAAACTCAAAGCCTTTTTCGGATAGGATCCGCTTAGCGCCGCCTGTCACCATATTAGTAATCTCACCGACCATGTCGGTCACTTYTTCATCAATGGATTCTGAACGCTCGCCCAGCATGCGTTGCATGATTTCCAGTGCCATATCTTCATCAAATGTGACTGAAAATGATCCTTTGGTTTGTGGACCAACCATGCCTATCAACCCAGAGACGTCACCTTTTGCGATCTCTGACTTTTTTAAATGAGGCTTCTCTGGCTGGATGTCCAGCTGTGCCATGGTTTGTAGCACATTAATCAGTGAAGTAAGAAATGGGTTGACGAATTGTGCTTCCATAAAGAGTGTCCGTCCTAATCAAATCAGTGTTAGTGAGCCAAGCATTGTGCACAAGTGCCATGGGTTTCAATCACATGATGTTGCACATCAAACCCCATTTTACGCGCTTTCTCACGCAATGCCTCTGATAGCTCTTCAGTGTGACACTCTTCTACGGTGCCGCATTGATCACAAATCAGCAGTTGAGAGCAGTGCCCCTGATGCCCTAAGTGGCAGCAGGCAATATAGCTATTGGTCGACTCTACCTTGTGCACAAACCCCTGTGCTAATAGAAAGTCTAGCGCACGATACACCGTTGGGGGTTTCGCTTGTGGCTCGGTTTCACGCAATATATCGAGCAGCTCGTACGCGGTAATCGCCCGTGAGTTATTGGCGATAATTTCATAAACGCGGGTTCGTTGCGGCGTTAATCTCACACCACGTTGCTCACACAGCTGCTGTGCGCGGTGCAGTAAACCAGTGATCTGGGTCATAGCGCCTCAAAGTACTAACAGTCAGACAGTTATCTTATCATAGCTGTATACCAACGCACCCTGCGTATCTTTATCCTATGCGCTTTGCCACAAGTGTAAATAGATAGTCTATGACCACTTGATCGCGATCAGCTACCTTTGGGTAATGATAGAAGTAAAAACAATAAACAATCAGTCGATTTTTGAATCGGCTAACTGTTTTGCGCTGTCATGTCAGTATGATGGCAGTGTGCCACRGGCATAAAAAACATACCTTTACATCCATAACAGGAGTATGTACCGATGAAAAAACTGTTAGCCCTCGCCGCTTTGGCGTTCGCGTCTGTCTCTACGCAAGCGGCTGCCAATGAGTGTGAGTTAACTGTCACCACCGGCGATAAAATGGCCTACGACCAGTCATCGTTGTCCGTACCAGCAAGCTGTAGTGAAGTGACGCTCACGCTGGAGCATCAAGGCTCAATGCCTGTGACCTCGATGGGCCACAACTGGGTGCTGTCGGAAACGTCTAACTTGCAAGATATCGCCATGAAAGGCGCGGGTGCGGGTGCCGATAACGATTACCTACCACAAGGTGATGATCGTATCTTGGCACATACCAAGTTGGTTGGCGGCGGCGAAAGCACCACCATCACCTTCTCAACCGATGGGTTGCAAGGCAAAGACTTAACTTATTTCTGCTCTTTCCCCGGCCATTGGACGGTAATGAAAGGCAAATTCACTATCGAATAAGTCTTGTTGCGAGAGAGCGCATCGTTCGGCTCTCTCGCTTGTTTCATTCTCGGCTTAATAACAGAGTAAGTCGAATCACCCCTGCGATCATAACGGTCTCCATACTGTTATCTTACCGATTTCTTTCTCTAAGCCTGCTGGTGAACCGGTTCTGCTTAAATCTTACCGATGCAATGTGTATAATCCGCGTCCGCCTGTCGAAAACGACTGTCGTTCAACGTAATTTGCAGAGATTCGAGACCATGACTACCCCCAGCAAAACCGCCGCCAGCCCTGATGTGACGCCAAAAACGGTGATGCAGCGTTTCTCTGTTGCGCCGATGCTTGATTGGACGGATCGACACTGCCGTTACTTTCATCGTTTATTATCTGGGCAAACCTTGCTGTTTACCGAGATGGTTACCACGGGGGCGATCATTCATGGTAAAGCGGATTACCTTGCTTACAACGAGCAGGAGCATCCGGTGGCGTTGCAACTGGGGGGCTCGGATCCGGCGGATTTGGCAATGTGCGCCAAGCTGGCGGCCGAGCGTGGCTATGATGAAATTAACCTCAACGTAGGTTGCCCGTCGGATCGGGTGCAAAACGGGCGCTTTGGGGCGTGTCTAATGGCGGAGCCTGAGCTGGTGGCGCAGTGTGTGGCTGCCATGCGAGAAGTCACCGATGTGCCTATTACGGTGAAAACGCGCATTGGTATTGATGAGCAAGACAGCTATGAATTTTTAACCGACTTTGTTGAGACAGTCAGCGAAAAAGGTGGCTGTGATATGTTCACGATTCATGCGCGCAAAGCGTGGTTAAACGGTTTGAGCCCAAAAGAGAACCGCGATATCCCGCCACTGGATTACCCACGCGTGTATCAGCTCAAAAAAGACTTTCCGCACCTGACGCTTGCGATCAATGGCGGGGTGAAAAGTCTTGAGGAGGCGGAGCAGCATCTTGAGCATCTTGATGGGGTGATGGTTGGTCGCCAAGCTTATCAGAGTCCGTTTATGTTGGCCGAGGCCGATCGGCGTTTATTTGGTATGACAACGCCTCGCATTACTCGTCGTCAAGCGGTTGAAGCCATGTTCCCATACATCGAAAAACAGCTCTCTCAAGGGGCGCAACTGAACCATATCAGTCGCCATATGTTAGGTCTGTTCCAAAATATGCCTGGCGCGCGGCAATGGCGTCGCTATATCAGCGAGAATGCGCACAAGCCGGGAGCAAGTATTGAAGTGCTGACCACGGCGATGAGCCACATTCCTGACGATTGGCTTGATGCGTAATTGAGTGAAAATGACTAAATTTAGGTTTACATTTAACCACCACGTTGACATCGACCGGAAAGCCAATCCTAACGTACTGAAATAATGAGAATATATAGAGTGACAAATTGGCTTAAAACCTGCAGAGTCTGTCTCGCTATCAAGACAAGGAGATCGTAATGATCGAACTACTTTTTCTGATTGGCTTTGCGGTGGTGTTATTTATGACCGGAGTCAGCATTATGGGCATGGTACTGGCGATGCTCGCGGGTTTTGCTGTGATGATGTTGGCCGGGATGATCGGTACGCTGCTCAAGCTATTACCATGGCTTTTAGTCATTGCTGTGGTGGTTTGGTTAGTCAAACGTCAACGTCGCAGCCGTAAAGGTCAGTCAGAAGTGATCATCAATGAAAAGCGCTGGGCACGATTCCGTCGCCGCTAGAGCGTGAAAACTTGCGCGTGTGCACAGCAAACGGACAGCATAAGTTGTTTTTAGCTTCTTCTCGGCACAAAGCTTGCTATCATTATCAGTTACCGGCGACAAGGCATGGCTTTGCCGCCTCCGCGTGACGACACTTTTTTATCGACAATGTGGAGACTTTCATGAAAACCACTTCAATGACGCTTGCCGCCGCAGCGTTTACCGCGCTACTGGCCATGCCCTCTCAAGCAGCAACCCTTGCCGGGGGAAAAGTCGGCGCCGATGCCTGGTTTATGGATGCTGATGTCAACAATGTAGAAGCCGATGATGCCAGCACAGCGGGTTCTTATTATGCGGCACTCGAGCACCCGCTTCCGTTAATCCCGAATGCCAAGATCCGTCAAACCTCGGTGAGTGTTGATGGGGCACGTACGGGGAAAGTTGATTTTGACCAAATCGACTTCGTGGCGTATTACGAGTTTCTCGATAACGATCTTGTATCTGTGGATGCCGGTGTTAATTTACAGCGTTTTCAATCTGGTAAGTTCCAAGGGCAGAGCTTCGACGAATGGCAGCCAAACCTGTATGTCGATGCGCGCGTTGGCTTGATAGGCACGCCGTTAAATGTGTTTGCCACCGTAAGCAAAGGCGAATTTGATGGCACCAGCACCTTAGATGCCGAGGCGGGCCTTATTTATCAACTAGGCTTGGTCGCCGCAGATCTGAATGTGCGTGGTGGCTATCGGATGATTGACCACGATTTCGATTATTTTAATAACAAAGCTGAGCTTGATCTGACCGGTTTCTTTGTCGGTGCTGAATTAGACTTTTAATCTTGCTTTTTATCAGCCTTATGCCCTAAACCGCGCGTCTGCGCGGTTTTTTAATGCCTTCCTGTTTTTTCCCAACTCTGTTGCATATGTCTCACTGCGACTTTCGCCTAATATCCAGCAATAAAAAACTCTGCYACGATTTTTGAGTCATAACGGCAAGGAGAGGGCAGTACGTGCTCCGCCATCGACTCAAACACGGAATAAGGAAAGAGTATGATTTACGCAAAGCCAGGAACAGAAGGGTCAGTGGTAAGTTTTAAATTACGCTATCAAAATTTTATTGGAGGTGAATGGGTTCCACCCGTGAAAGGGCAGTATTTTGCTAATACCTCGCCCTGTACCGGTGAAACCCTAGCAGAGATACCGCGCTCGAGCGCCGAAGACGTGGATCTGGCATTGGATGCTGCCCATGGCGCGAAAGACGCGTGGGGAAAAACCTCCGTCACTGACCGTGCGAATGTTTTGTTAAAAATTGCCGACCGGATTGAAGCTAATCTTGAGATGCTCGCGGTGGCAGAAACATGGGAAAACGGAAAAGCCGTACGTGAGACCTTGGCGGCTGATATTCCGCTTTGTGCTGATCACTTCCGTTACTTTGCCGGTTGTATTCGCGCCCAAGAAGGCACTGCGGCGGAGCTGGATGCAGGGACCGTTGCTTATCATATTCATGAACCACTGGGTGTGGTGGGGCAAATTATTCCGTGGAACTTCCCTTTGCTGATGGCGTCATGGAAACTCGCACCAGCACTGGCGGCGGGAAACTGTGTGGTGCTCAAGCCGGCGGAGCAAACGCCGACGACCATCTTGCTGCTGATGGAGTTGATTGGTGATCTGCTACCGGCCGGGGTCGTTAACGTAGTCAATGGTTATGGCGCTGAAGCCGGGCAAGCTCTCGCCACGTCACCAAGGATTGCCAAGTTAGCGTTTACTGGCTCCACTCCGGTGGGACACCATATTCTGCGCTGTGCGGCAGAAAACCTGATCCCTTCAACCGTTGAGCTTGGTGGTAAATCGCCCAATATCTATTTTGAAGATGTGATGCAGCAAGAGGAGGCCTATATCAATAAAGCGGTCGAAGGCTTGTTGTTAGGCTTTTTCAACCAAGGCGAGGTCTGCACCTGTCCATCACGCGCATTGATTCAAGAGAGCATTTACGATGCGTTTATTGAAAAAGTGATTGAGCGCGCCGGGRTGATCAAACAAGGAAATCCGCTCGATACCGAGACCCAGGTGGGCGCCCAAGCGTCTGACGAGCAGTTCGATAAGATCATGAATTATTTGAACGTTGGACAGGAAGAGGGAGCCAAAGTATTAATCGGGGGCAGCCATAAAGACCTGGGTGGTGGCTATTACGTGCAGCCGACATTACTGCAAGGGCACAATGACATGCGTGTGTTCCAAGAAGAGATTTTTGGTCCTGTGATAGGGGTGACCACCTTTAAAGATGAAGCCGAAGCCTTGGCGATTGCCAACCACACCGAGTATGGCTTAGGGGCGGGGTTGTGGACGCGAGATATGAACCGCGCCTATCGGGTCGGTCGCGCGATTGAGGCGGGACGTGTGTGGACCAACTGCTATCACCTCTATCCGGCGCATGCGGCGTTTGGTGGCTATAAAAAATCGGGAATTGGCCGTGAAAATCATAAAATGATGTTGGGTCATTACCAACAAACAAAAAATTTATTGGTGAGCTATGACATTAATCCTTTGGGCTTTTTCTAAGCTAGCATATCTTGATATCCGGTGCGGCGACTATGCCGCACCACGCTAACTCCGTTTTACGTTAAGGCCATGCATGGCACCCTCGTCTATCTGATACTAAGCTCAATTCAAGATGTGGATTTTATCGATAGGCAAATGACGATGACAGCCGAACAACTCCGTGCGTTATACCGCCAACAGCTTTTGATTGAAGCGCTTGTTGAGCCGTCGTTAGATAATGAAGGATGGGTGGTTGAATGCCGCCATGCTGCGGGAGGCTTGATGGCATTGACGAATGCCGACGGCGTTGAGCAGTGTTTTCTCGATATCGATCAAGCGACCTTGAATGCATTAGAGATTGGTTTTCAGCAAGTGCGCATTATCGACTAATCCCGCGACCCCGCTTAAGCACTCCTTTCTACACATGGTATCTTACAAAAAGTTATAAAACATTCACATCTATTCTTTATTGTTATTAACTGGTGAGGTTACGCTAGCATTTACGCAATGTTAGC